>QHPA01000277.1 GCA_003218935.1 Verrucomicrobiota bacterium | reverse complement strand
GGCCGCGGTCGAAAGTGTCGCAGGCCAAACCAGCCACGCGGCGCACGCCGAGCACGGCATTCCACAGAAGGCTCAGGCCCTGGGCCACCAGGAGGGCTTTGTCACCAACTCCATGCTGGTTACCTGGCTGGTCGCGTTGGGTCTGATTTTGTTCGCTCGCATCGCCACTCGAAGGATGCAGGACGTCCCGACCGGCGCGCAGAATTTCTGGGAATGGCTGGTCGAGGGCCTTTACGATTTCCTGGAGGGCATCATCGGCCATGATCTCGTAAAGAAAACCTTCTGGTTCTTCGCCACGATTTTCATTCTCATTCTGTTCACGAATTGGTCAGGTCTGGTGCCCGGCTTCGGCACCGTTGGTTGGGGCGTGCAGGGTGAGCACGGATTTGAAGTCACCCGTCCGCTTTTGCGCGGCGGCAATGCCGACCTCAACATGACCGCCGCGATGGCGTTGCTCTTTTTCTTCTTCTGGACGATCTGGGCGCTGCAAGCCAACGGCGTCAAAGGCTTCTTCCTTCACTTGTTCGGGCCAAAGGGGGAGTCCACTGGAGCGCTTAAACTCCTGTTGATCGTCATCTTTTTCCTGGTCGGATTTCTGGAAGTGTTCTCGATCCTGTTCCGTCCCGTTTCATTGAGCTTCCGTCTTTACGGCAACATTTTCGCGGGCGAGAACATGCTGGAAGCGATGAGCAACCTTGTGCCGGGACTAGGCTGGCTGTTGCCGGTGCCGTTTTATTTCATGGAACTGCTCGTCGGTCTGGTCCAAGCTTTGGTCTTCATGCTGTTGACGGCTGTGTTCACGATGTTGATCTGTATGCACGAGGAAGGCCACGAGAAGGCGCATCACTAGAATTCAGAATTTCAGCGGTTCGACCGTGTTCAATCGCGGGAGCCGCTGAGAAAACGAAAGGACAAACGTATGTTAATGCCCATGCTGGCAGAAGGATTGAGCGGCAACCTGCACGTCGGTCTGGCGGCGCTCGGCGCGGCCATCGGCGTAGGGTTCATCGGCATGAAGGCTTCGGAAGCTGTGGGACGCAATCCCGGCGCTTCAACCAAAATCCTGGTGCAATCGATCCTGGCCATCGCGTTCGCCGAAGCCATCGTGTTCTATGCCCTCTTCCTCGTGAAGGCGGCTCCCTCTCCGTAGCCGGAGCTATAAACCTGTCGGGGCACGGAGCCGGATTGGCTCCGTGCTTCGCGTTAACAAAGAAATAATTATGAGTCAGTTTATCCTATTCGCCGATATTGCCGGCGACCTGGCACAAACAGCCAAAGAGACAGCGGAAAAGTTTGGTTTTGATTGGGCACATTTCGGCGCGCAAGTCATCAACTTTCTCATTGTCGCCGGCGTCCTCACTGTATTCGCCTACAAACCCATTTTGAAAGTGCTCGAAGAGCGCAAGCAGCGGATTGCTGAAGGGTTGGCCAACGCGGAAAAAATCAAGGCCGAACTCGCCAGGACCGAAGCCGCACGACAGGAAGTCCTGAATCAAACCAACCTCCAGGCCAACAAACTGATCGAAGAGGCCCGCGCGGCCGCGGCGCGGGTGCAGGAACAGGAAACGCAAAAGGCCATCGCGGCCGCGGAGCAGATCATCGCCAGGGCCCGCGAAGCCGCTGCGCAGGATCATGCACGCATGATGGCCGAGTTGAAGCGCGAGGTCGGAAGGCTGGTGGTCGAAACGACTGCCAAAGTGAGCGGCAAGATTTTAACGGTAGAAGACCAGCAGCGGCTCGCCGAAGAAACGAACCGGCAACTGGCGGCGTGAACTGTAGCGGCGGTCTATGACCGTCGCATTGGCGCAGCGTAATCCCGGCGGTCGCAGACCGCCGCTACAAATGAAAATAACCAAACAGGCAAGGCGCGGTGCCAAACAACTGTTCCGCAGTTGCCTCGTGAACGGTTTGCTTGACGAAAACCGCGTGCGCCAGGTGGTGCAGCAAGTCATCGCGCAAAAGCCGCGAGGCTACCTGGCGATTCTATCGCACTTCCAGCGGTTGGTGAGATTGGACGTCGCGCGCCGCACGGCCGGAATCGAAAGCGCGATTCAACTCCCGGAAAACCTGCGCACCGGCGCGCAGACGAACCTGGCGCGTCGCTACGGTCCGGGGCTGAACGTTTCATTTGCGCAGAATCCGGATTTAATTGGCGGCCTGCGCGTGCAAGTGGGCAGTGACGTTTACGACGGCAGCATCCGCGCGCGCCTGGCTGCGTTGGCGGAAAGTTTTTGATTCGTCAGTGGTCGGTTGTCCGTTGTCAGTTGTTACTCGCGGGTCTGGCAACCGACGACGGACCACGGACGACGGACAGGAATTTATGAGCAACCTATTACAGGAAATCGAAGCCCAGATCGCGGGTGTGAAAACCTCGGTCGCGAAGCAAAACGTCGGCGCCGTGCGCGAAATCGGCGACGGCGTGGCGGGCGCCATCATTCTCGGCGATTACACCAGCGTCAAGGAAGGGCAGGAAGTCCGCACCACGGGCAAGCTCCTCCAAGTGCCGGTTGGCAAAGGTCTGCTTGGCCGCGTCGTCAACACGCTCGGCCAGCCGGTGGACGGCAAAGGGCCCGTTAAGAACGAAACGAGTTATCCGGTGGAAAAAATCGCGCCTGGCATCATCCGGCGCAAGTCGGTCAGTCAGCCGGTGCAAACGGGCATCATGGCCATTGACGCGATGATTCCGATCGGCCGCGGCCAGCGCGAACTCATCATCGGGGACCGTTCCACGGGCAAGACGACGATCGGCATCGACACCATCATCAGCAACGCGCGGTTGAACAAGGCTGCCGAAGCCGCGGGCGACAAGGAGTATCGCCCGCTTTACAGCATTTACGTCGGAGTGGGCCAGAAGCAGTCGAACATCGCGCGCGTCATCAACGTGCTCGAAGAGGCCGGCGCCATGCCGTACACCATCGTCGTGGTCGCTTCCGCGTCCGACTCCGCCACCAACCAGTACCTCGCGCCGTTCGCCGGTTGCGCGATGGGCGAATGGTTCATGGACAACGGCATGGACGCGCTCATTATTTTTGACGATCTGTCCAAGCACGCCGTGGCGTATCGCCAGGTGTCGCTCGTGTTGAAGCGCCCGTCCGGCCGTGAGGCCTATCCCGGCGACGTGTTCTATCTCCACAGCCGTTTGCTCGAACGCTCCGCGCGCTTGAACGAGAAATACGGCAATGGTTCGCTGACGGCGCTGCCCATCATCGAAACGCAACTCGGCGACGTCTCGGCTTACATCCCTACGAACGTCATCTCGATCACCGACGGCCAGATTTATCTGGAGACGGACTTGTTTTATCAGGGCGTGCGCCCGGCGATATCGGTCGGTCTGTCAGTGTCGCGCGTCGGTTCGGCGGCGCAGATCAAGGCGATGAAACAGGTCGCCGGCCGCATCAAGCTTGACCTCGCGCAGTTCCGCGAACTGGCTGCGTTCGCCCAGTTTGGGTCCGATCTCGACGCGGCGACGCAGGCCAAGATCGAGCGCGGCAAGCGCATTGTCGAAGTTTTCAAGCAGCCACAGTACAACCCGATATCAGTCGAAGCGCAGGCCGCCATCCTCTGGACCGCCCAGAACGGTTACTTCGACGACGTGGCCGTGGAGAAAATCAAAGATTGCCAGAACAAACTGACGGAATACCTGACGACGCGGAAATCGGCGCTGATGGCGAAGCTTGCGAAAGAGAAGGCGTTGAGCGACGCGCTGACGGCGGAATTGAAGGCGGCGGTGACGGAGTTCAAGCAAACCTACAAGTAAACGAGAGCACCGCCCCGTTAAGCGGTGACAATCTGTGACCGGACGCGAACAATGTCTATGGCCAACGAAGCCGCAGTGATGATTGAGAACCTGATCCTCACTATCCGCGGGCAGCGTGTCATGCTGGATTCGGATTTGGCTCGGATTTATCGCGTCACGACCGGCCAGTTGAACCAGGCGCTGAAACGGAACTCCAAACGATTCCCCGCGGACTTCGCGTTTCAACTTACGCGACAAGAACTTGCAGCTTTGATATCACAATCTGTGATTTCAAAAACCGGCCGCGGAGGGCGTCAAACTCCGCCGCGGGTTTTTACCGAGCACGGCGCCATCATGCTGGCCAGTGTGTTGAACAGTCCGCTGGCCATCGAAGCGAGCGTGCGGGTCGTGCGCGCTTTTGTTTACCTGCGCGAACAGCTCGCCTCGAACAAAAAAATCGCCCAAAAATTTGCCGAGTTGGAGAACCGCCTGGACAGCCAGGACGAATCCATCGCCACATTGTTCGAAGCCATTCGGCAACTGCTCGAACCGGCGGAGCCGGCCCGGCGCGAGATTGGTTTTCACGTGAAAGAGCAGGCTTACTCGTATCGAGTGAAGCAGACAACGAACCGATAATTCCCCATGCCGAGCACCCGCGATTTACGACGACGCATCAAGTCGATCCGGAACACGTCGCAGATCACCAAAGCGATGCAGATGGTGGCGGCGGCCAAGATGCGCAAGGCCCAGCAGGCCGCGCTCGCCGGGCGCCCTTACGCGTCGCTCATGAACGAGGTGCTCGCTGAAGTGGCCGCGAACGCGGGCGATTTCACCCACCCGCTGATGGAGGTGCGCGAGATCAGGAAACGCGCTGTGATCGTGGTCAGCACGGACAAGGGTTTGTGTGGCGCGCTCAACTCGAATCTGCTTCGTGAAGCTGTGAAGTTTCCCAAAGATACGACCGTTTACATCACCGCCGGCAGGAAAGCGTCGCAGTTCGTGGCGCGCACCAAACGGCAACTCGCCGCGGAGTTCACGTACAAGGACGCGCCGTTGTTCAGCGAGGCGCGTGCCATATCCAGATTCGCGCAGGAGCTGTTCATCAAAGGGGAAGCCGACGCGGCGGACATTCTCTTCACCAATTTCATCTCCACGCTCGTGCAAAAGCCGGAGGCGCGGTCGCTGTTGCCGGTGGGCGAGATCAAGGCGGTGCACGCGGAGTTGGAAGAAGGCCCGGCGGACAGTTTCAAGCTGCTCAAAGGCGCGACGGAATTTCTGTTTGAACCGGGCGCCGACCAGGTGCTCGGCTCGTTGCTGCCGCACTATTTGAACTTTCAGGTTTACCAGATTCTGCTCGAAGCCAAGGCGAGCGAGTACAGCGCCCGCATGGTGGCCATGAAGAACGCCACCGACAACGCAAACGAGTTGATCAAGGACCTGACACTCGAATACAACAAACTCCGCCAGGCCAATATCACCAAAGAACTTTTGGAAATCACCACCGCCCAGATGGCGGTGGGCAACTGACAATCACATGAACAAAGGCAAAATCGTTCAAGTCATCGGCCCGGTCGTGGACGTCGAGTTCGCCGGCCAGCTCCCCGCGATTTACAATGCCCTTACCGTCGAGTTCCAGGTGTTGGGCAAGACCACCAGGCTCACGCTCGAAGTCGAGCAGCACCTCGGCGACAATTGGGTCCGTACCGTCGCCATGGGCTCCAGTGAAGGGCTCAAGCGCGGCTACGAAGTCATCGATTCCGGCAAGCCCATCTCCATGCCCGTCGGCGAAGGCGTCATGGGCCGCGTGTTCAACGTCACTGGTGATCCCGTGGACGAGCAAGGCCCGGTGAAGCCGGACAAATACAACCCGATTCACCGTAGCGCGCCGCCGCTCGTGGACCAGTCCACGTCGCCGCAAGTGCTGGTCACGGGCATTAAGGTCATTGACCTCATCTGCCCGTTCCTCAAAGGCGGCAAGGTCGGCGCGTTCGGCGGCGCCGGCG
>QHPA01000276.1 GCA_003218935.1 Verrucomicrobiota bacterium | reverse complement strand
GTTTCGGGGATGGCGCAAGCTCCGGCGTCAATTGGCATCGGAATCACTTTGCTTTCGCTTCGCTTCTCGTAATCCTCCAGCGGCGGCAGTTCCACCTTGGCTTTCCTGGCGTAGGCGCGATGCACGGCTTTACTGTTATGACCAAGCGCCTCTTGGGCGAAGCGTTCGGGATACCCAGCTTTCCTGGCTCGCTCCGCCCACGCATAACGGTATGAGTGAAGCGAAATTCCCTTCACATTGACCCGGCGGCAAGCTCGCTGGAACAAGCTCGCCCGGTGTTTTTCGTCCATGCCGGCCAGACGCGGAAACAACAGACCGGACTGAGGCAGACCCCGCAATACCTCGGCGAAACCTTCGCCAAAGTGAACGATCTGCGCCGTTCCCGTCTTGGAGCGAAAGAAGCTGACCACCCGGCTTTCCCAATCGATGTTTTCTGCCTTGAGGCGGGCGACATCGCTTTGCGAGCCGCCCAGGTGCCAGCAGCACCAGAGGAAGGAGCGCATTTCGGGATTGGATTCACGGCTAAGTATCAATTCATGTTCTTGCCGCGTGACCGCCCGTTTTTCGCGATAACGGACTGCGGGCCATTGTCGCTTGGGCATTACGGGCCAGGGGACCCAATCCATGTCCAAGGAGAAATTGTGGAGTCGGCGCAAAAAGGTGTTGGTCGAGACCGAGCCCTGTTGCAGCACCCGCAAGAAGTGTTCGGGCCGCGTTTCGAGAACCGGAAGCTGGCGCAGAAGGTCGAACGCCTTGTCCTGCATCGCCACCTGCCAGCGACGTTGGTTCGGCCCGTGCTTCAGCTTCACCAGTTCGTCCATTACCGTCTGCCAGGCGCGTGTGGCGGCGGCGGGATCGCCCGATTTCCAATAAACGCGGGCCAGTTGGCGGCTGAATGCCGGTCCGTCTTGAGTTTCGTTCCTCGCAGCGACGAGCCGATAGGCTTCATCTTTGTCGCTGGTCTTGAGGGTCTCCTGTTTGCCGGTGACGAGGTCCTCGCAGTAGTAGGTGCCCCAGGGGCGGAGGAATACGCGGTAGCGTTGCTTCATGTTCTCTTTCATGTTGTGAACATGAACCAACTCGATTCGAGTCCGTTAGCGAGCAGTGTCCGAGGTTGCCTCGGATTGTAGCCGGGTTGTCCGGCTACTGAAGATTTCACTGAAACTCGCGCCCCCTATTTTCTTAACTCTCTGGCGCCCAAGCGCCGGACAGTGGTGGCTGGGGACGGAATCGAACCGCCGACACAAGGATTTTCAGTCCTCTGCTCTACCGACTGAGCTACCCAGCCAAATCATTGCAAACAAAGGGTAATGTTGCTATATTGCAGGTCAGTATTTTCTTATTGCATCCCACCGTTGTATCCAGTAAGTTGGATTTGATGAAAGCAACCAACGAAGCTACAACGGCGGGAGCAAAAAGCCTCCCGCAAACAAAGCGAGACCCGCACTTGTCCAAAGATGGCAAGTGGCGTTCATTCCCAAAAGTCCCGAATCTTCTGCAATACGTCATTTCCGCGAAATACTACGGTCGCTGCAAGGTCAAGGGCAAGCCAGTTCGCGCAAGTTTGGAAACGGACGTGTTCTCGGTGGCCAAACTGAGACTGCCGGACAAGCTCAAAGAATTGCGGAAGCCCAAGGCGGAAGTCGGCACATTCGCCGATGGGCGCCTGCAATTTGAGCGCCAGACCAAGTGCGACCACACTCTGGCTGAATTGTCCAAAGCCTATCGGCTCCGTTGCGTGAAAAGCTTGTTGCGCTCGTGGCCCGAACTGGACGCGAAGAAAGTGGATGACGTCACGGAGGCAGATTGCCGGCAATGGGCGCAACGTTACGCTGAAAAGTATGCTCCGCAGTTTTTCAACAACACGTTGAATGTGTTCCGGCAGATACTTGCTCTGGCCGGTCTTGGCCGCGACGCGAATCCGGCCTTCAAAATCAAACGTCTTGGAGTGCGTCCAAAACCGCTGGAGCTTCCAACCACCGACCAGTTTGAACAGTTGCTGACGGTGATCGAAACATCCGGCGCGGCTCAGGCGAAGGACTGCGCTGATTTGGTGAGGTTTTTGAGCTTCACCGGGTGCCGGGTCGCCGAGATGAAACAAGCCCGCTGGCAGGACGTGGATTGGCAACGCAATGAAATCACCATTCAGTGCGTAAAGCGGCGTGCCACTGGCAACGCCCCACTGACGAGAATTATCCCGCTGATTCCAGCCTTACGTCAGTTGCTCGAAGGGCTGAAACAGAAACATCAACCAAAGCCGGCCGAGCGAATTTGCCGGGTGTCAGAATGCCAGGGCGCTCTGACCAGGGCGTGTCGGCTTGTGGGTTGTGCTCGGCTGACGCACCACTCCTTGCGACACCTTTTTGCGACTCGCTGCGTTGAGAGTGGGATTGATATTCCAACCGTCGCGCGTTGGCTGGGGCATAGTGACGGCGGAATGTTGGCGTTGAAAATATATGGGCATCTGCGCCGCGAACATTCGCAAAGCATGGCTGCGAAGGTGACGTTCTCGAAACCGACCGTGTAAAACATCGTTCCCCGCGAACATCGAGGTGCGATAAGGACGGCGATGCGGCAGCATCGCGGCGCCGCTTGGCACGGCGGCTGAGAGTGCCTGCCGGCCGAAGGCGTCTTCCACATCCTCGTCTTCGTGAGCATCCGCAATACCTACCCGATGCAAGCCTACAAAATCATGCACGGCCTCTCCCTGGCCGCCGCTCATCCGAGGGCCTGCCTCGCTTCATAGGCACTATCGAACACTCACTGGATCACCAGCGAGTTCAAGTACGCTTCCAAATTCGTATATCCGTCGGCGTTGATGGCGTTGGCTACGTTTGGATCGTTGAGCGGCAGACCGTGGGCCTTCTTCCATTCGTCGGGAATACCGTCGGTGTCCACTGGGGGTTCACCGGAGGCATAGGTGGGCCAGCCGCCAACCTCCTTCTCGCTGTTAATGATCTTGCCAGTGCCCTTACGCACATCGGAGACGATTCGCGCGTCCACCGAGTCTCGCCTGGGCAAAGTGGCCCCAACCTTCTTGAGAACCAGCTCAACGGCCCCTTCGGCCGACTGCGTCTGCACCGGTGGAGCGGGGAACGGCACCGGGCTTTGCAGTGATCGCTCGGCGGCCACCCCTTTCCAATTGTCCCGGCAGACATCGGCCATTCCAGCCATGGTGTTACCGTTCAGGTATAATGAGGCCGGCAGGGCGACCTTTGGGTCGAGGATGAAATAGGGCGGATTCTGCGTGGTGGAGGGGCCTTTGCGCAGATAGTTGTTAACATAGTTCAGGGTGCGCAGGTCGCCGTAGCCGCAGGTATGGCCCCAGTCATAGATGACATTGTTCCGGAAGTCACACTGCACCGTGATGTCGCCCCAGCGCGGAACGCGGCTAAACATGTGGGCGAAGAGGTTGTGGTGCCACGTGCTGCGGTCTCCCCCCAGAATGGTCGCGAAAGCATGCTTCTGCTGGTTGTTGCCTTCCGAACTGACGCACCACTGCACCGTGTAGCGGTCAACCGACCCGGAGGCGGACAGGGTTTCGGGGTTGCCCCAACTGCACGAGCAATGGTCAACGATGAAGTTGTCGCTGTCGTAAACGCGGAACGTGTCACCTCGGAACTCGCCGGTGTTATTTCCGGCGCGGATGCGCAGGAAGCGGATGATCACGTCATGCGTCCCCGACAGTTCGAGAGCATCGCCGCTGCTCTCGGCTTTCCTGATGCAGATGCCGTCACCAGGGGCAGTCTGGCCGGCGATGGTGACGTAGGGTTCGCGGATCACCAAGCCCTTCGTCTCGATCATCCCGCCAACTCGGAAGATCACCGTGCGGGGGCCTTTGGTCTCTATGGCCTCTCTCAGGCTGCCGGGACCGGAATCGCTGAGATTGGTCACGAA
>QHPA01000165.1 GCA_003218935.1 Verrucomicrobiota bacterium | reverse complement strand
CGCCGTCGCTGAGGTAGGTCGCGCCGCCGGGATCGAGCACCATCGAGTTGGCCGTGTGGTGCGAATCGGCGGAGTCCATGCCCATGAGCACCCGTTCCTTCCAGTCGGCGTGCCCGTCGCCGTTCGTGTCGCGCACGAACCACAGGTCGGGCGCCTGCATGACGAGCACGCCGTCTTTGTAGAACTGGAACCCGGTCGGGCAATTCAAACCGTCGAGGAAATGGATGACCTTGTCCGCCTTGCCGTCGCCGTTGGTGTCTTCAAAGACAAGCAGGCTGTCGCCCGTTTTGCTGGTCGGGGTCCGTTCGGGATAATTCCGCCACGCGGCAACCCAAAGGCGTCCTTTGGTATCAAAATTCATCTGCACGGGATTGGCGAGTTCGGGGAACTGCTTTTCGCTCGCGAAGAGGCTCGCTTTACAGCCCTCGGCCAGGGTCATGTGGTGGATGGCCTCTTCCGGATCAAGATACGGACTGACATCCTTCTTGTTCGATTCCAACGTATCCACGAGCGGAAGCACCGAATCATCCACTTTTATGTCGCCGTCCTGCGCCACGGCCCAGATGCGTTTGTCCCGATTTTCGGTCTTCACATCGCGTTGCGCCATTTCCTCCTGCATCACGTCGTAATTGGAAATCATCGGGCTTTCCTTCCCGGCGCGCGGGAAGGTCAGCTTGGAACGGCCGCCATAAACGTTGTAACCGTCCACGGTGCGATAGCGCGCATGCCACTCGTTGCATTTGTCCGTCACCGCGGCGCGGAGTTTTTCAAAATGGTCTTTCGGCGCGGGTTCGTTGAAGAGCGCTTTGAAGATTTCCGGCGCCAGCGCCTGGTTGCCTGCTTCGGTGAGAAGGAACGTGTTGAACGTGAGCGATTGTGCCTGCTTCGCCGCTTCCGCGTAAAGCCGCTGCGACACGGTGAAGATGTCCACAAAGAGCACGTCATTCGCCTTGGCCACGTCGGCCATGGCCGTCGTGTAGAGCTCGAGGTTGGAGTTGTTCGCCTTCGGATCGGGCAGGTCGGGATCATTGATCTTTTCGTTGGCGATGGGCGAGAAGAGCACGACGCGCGGCGCGCCTTTGCCGCTGTAATTCTTCGTCCTCGTATCTTTGAGAAACTTGTCGAGGTCGCTCTTGAATTTGTCGATCCCTCCCGGTCCCTTGAACGATTCGTTGAAGCCGTAAAAGGCGAAGATCACGTCGGCCCTGGTCCTGCTCAGCCAATCGTCGCGCGAGCCGAAGTTTTCCGAGCGGTGCCACGTCGCCACCTCATCGCCCGAGGCGGCGAGGTTGCGGAAAACGAGGTCGAGTCGGGCAAACCTCGCGTAGAGGAGTGTCTCGAGCCAGGCGTCGTGCTGCATCCGGTCGGCCAGCGCGTTGCCGAGGTAACAGATGTGGTCGCCCTGGTTCAGTGTAAGCTGCGCGCCGAATGCATTGGCGCAGAGCGAAACGAGAAGGACGAGCAGGCCGATCAGTTTTTTCATGGGTTCAATAGACTTCGTCGATTCCATAATTCTTCATTATACTCGGAAACCTCCGGCTCTGGCTGAGGACCCGAAGTTCGACAATTTCGGGAAGGGTCCGAGTCGCTTGGTCGAACAGCAAGCAGATTCCCCTCACCCTGACCCCACGGGGGGAGCGGGAACAGCCGGCGGGAGGTTCGGTTGTTCGGGAAGTTCGTCGGGCAGACACGGCGCTGGGTTCTGCCGAAAGACGGCGGAGGATTCTCCCTCTCCCCGAGGGAGAGGGCTGGGGTGAGGGGGAAGGTGACGCTCGCCGTGCGACCCGCGTTGGCACTTCCCCAGAAGTCTGCGGATCGCCCGAAGGGCCGTACGGCTTTGCGCCATTCATCATTTCAATCCTCCGGCTTTTCCGGAGGTCGCTGACTTGGTGTTGGAGGTTTTACCGTTTTGCAAGGGCGTATCCATGGCGTCCATTTTTAGCGGCCACGGTTGTTTTTGGAAACCATTTTACGAGTCAGGGCTTGGCGCCAGCGGCGCAGAACGCCGATAAAGACCGCGTCGGCGCGACAATTGAAAACGCCGACAACCGAATGGCCCAGGCCCGCGCCAAGCCACAACATCCAGCAGAAGAGCGCGGCAGAGAGCAGTCGGTTCGGCCAGGCATCGAGCGCCCATTGCCCCTTCCAAATCCACATAGGGGTCAAGCTGGCGAACAGATGCGTGACCGGGGACATCGCGCGCGAACGTATTTCCGATTCGGAAAAGTATCCACCAATTTTTCATCGACTCCGCCTCCTTGCCCGCTAGAACTTCTTTATGCCGTTCTACGCCGACCTTCACGTCCATTCCAAATACGCGCGGGCGACGAGCGGCGATTCCGACCTCGAACACATGGCGCTCTGGGCGGCGAAGAAAGGCGTGACTGTTCTCGGCACCGGCGACTTCTCGCATCCGGCCTGGTTCAAAGAAATCCAGGAGAAACTCGTGCCGGCGGAACCGGGCCTGTTCCGGCTGAGAGCGGAAACGGAGCGCTGGTGCGCGGAACAGTTCCCGCCGTTTGCGCAACACCCGACCAGATTTCTATTGGAGGTCGAGATCTCCACGATTTACAAGAAAGGCGACCAGACGCGGAAGGTCCACCACCTTCACTACGTGCCCGACCTCGCTACAGCGGAGCGTTTCATTGCGCGGCTCGCGCGCATTGGCAATCTGAACTCGGAAGGACGCCCTATCCTTGGCCTCGATTCGGGTGATCTGCTCGAAATCACGCTCGAAGCGGGCGACGGCGCTTACCTCATTCCGGCGCACATCTGGACGCCGTGGTTCGCCGTGCTCGGCTCGAAGAGCGGCTTCGATTCCATCGAGCAATGCTACGGCGATCTGGCGCCGCACCTCTTCGCGCTGGAGACCGGCCTGTCGTCCGATCCGCCAATGAACTGGCGGCTGTCGCAACTCGACCGCTTCCAACTCGTCTCGAACTCCGACGCGCATTCGCCGGGAAAGATCGGCCGCGAGGCGTGCAGGTTCGATTGCGCCCTCGACTACTTGGCCATCCGTCACGCGTTGGAGACCGGCCACGGCTACGGCGGCACGGTGGAGTTTTTTCCCGAAGAAGGCAAATATCACCTGGATGGACATCGCAACTGCGGCGTGCGCCTCGAACCGGAGGAGACCAGGAAGCACGGCGGCCTTTGCCCCACCTGCGGCAAGTATCTCACCGTCGGCGTCATGCATCGCGTGGACGAACTCGCCGACCGTCCTGTCGGTGCGCAGCACGAGAACCTCAAACCGTACCGCAGTCTGGTTCCGCTGCCGGAATTATTGGCGGAAATTCATCGCGTCGGCGCGGGCAGCCGAAAGGTGGCCGACGCGTATGAAAACCTCGTCGGCAAACTCGGATCCGAGCTTTTCATCCTCGAACGCGCGCCGATGGACGAGCTGCGCAAGGCCGGTTCAACGCTGCTCGCCGAAGGCATTGATCGCATGCGCAAAGGTCGCGTCATGCGCCACGCCGGTTACGATGGTGAATATGGCATCATCCGCGTGTTCAGCGATGATGAACTGATACGGGGCAACTCGGTGAGCCTGTTGTTTGATTTGCCGCAACGGGCCCACGAGCGTGGGGAGCGCACGCCCCCTCGCGGTTTGCGTACGGTGCCCTCACCTGACGCTTCTGCTGCTCTGCCGACGGCGAAGGCGCCGTCGGCTGCGCCCGAGGCGGGCGCGCTCCCTGCACTGCTCCACGAAACGCCGGTACTCTACCTTGCGATTCCTTCCGACCCCCTCGCCGGTCTCGACCCCGAGCAACGCGCCGCCGCAGAAATCACGGACGGCCCGTTGCTCATCGTCGCCGGACCCGGCACTGGCAAGACCCGCACGCTGACGCATCGCGTCGCGCACCTCGTGACGAACCAAGGCGTCGCCGCAAAGCAAATCCTTGCCGTCACCTTCACCAACCGCGCGGCCAATGAAATGCGCGAACGACTGGAGAGGCTCCTCCCCGCGTCCACAGACCGGGTGCTCGTTACCACTTTCCACGGACTGAGCTATGGCATCCTGCGCGAGCACGGACGGCTCGTTGGTTTGGCAGAACACTTTCGGATCGCTGGCGAAGCGGAACGGCGAGCATTACTGGGCGAAGAACTCAACCTTTCAGAGCGCAAGGCGGCACAGTGGCTGAAACGCGTCTCCAATCTGAAACGAGGAGGGCCCGCTGTCCCCAGCGAGCCGTCGCCCGCCGAAGACGGCGCGGTGAGGACACTACGCCCTGCTAAAGAAGATCAGCTCGTCCTTGACGCTTACGACTGCGCCATGCGCGAGCGCGGCTGGCTGGATTTCGACGACCTCATCGGTCTCGCCGTCGAACTGCTCGAAAACTGCGCGGATGTGCTCGCTCAATACCGCGACCGTTTCCACCACGTCTCGGTGGACGAATTTCAAGACATCGACGCGCGGCAGTATCGTCTGGTGAAGCTGCTTGTTCCCCCTGGAGGCAACCTTTGCGTCATTGGCGATCCCGACCAGGCCATCTACAGCTTCCGTGGAGCGGAGCCGCGTTTCTTTCAGCAACTCGCCGCCGATTACCTGACCGTGCGCGGCGTGCAACTCCGACGCAACTACCGCTCCAGTCGTGCCATTGTGCGCGGCGCCCTCCAGGCCATCACACCCGCGACTCTCGTGCAAGGTCGCGTGCTCGAAGCGCTCAACGCCGACGCGACGAAGATCGTCATCCACGAATCGCCGTCCGACAAAGCCGAAGCGGAGTTCGTCGTGCATACGATTGAACAGCTCATTGGCGGTCACACATTTTTCTCGCTCGATTCGGCCAGGGTGGAAACCGGCGAAGCGCGCAGTGAATATTCGTTCAGCGATTTCGCTGTTCTCTACCGAACCGACGCGCAAGCGGATCCGATCAGCGAGGCATTGGCCCGCTCCGGCCTTCCGTTCCAACGCCACTCACATGCGCCTTTGGTCGAGCGCGACGAAGTGAGGGACCTGCTCGCGCAGGCGCGGGAAGTTCCCGCCAGGTCATCGGTTCTCGAACGCTTGCAAGCCGCGCTCGCAAATCCGCGTCGCGAACTGCGGGACCCGAAGGAAACTCGAAGCCCGAAACCCGAAGAGCATGCGCGCGTCCATGCTTCGGTCATGGGAACCGGAAAGTTTGAAATTCAAACGGACTTTGTCCTTCGGTTTTCGGATTTGGCCCGCTCCTGCGGCGACGACTTCGCCCGCTTCGAGTCCGAGTCGGCATTGTGCTCCGACGAGGATTTGTGGGACCCACGCGCCGACCGCGTGTCGCTGCTCACCCTGCACGCCAGCAAAGGACTCGAATTCGCGGTCGTCTTCATCGTCGGCTGCGAAGATGGCTTGCTGCCACTGTGCTTTGGCTCTGACGACCAAGGCGCCCGTCTCGACGAGGAACGCCGTCTCTTCTTCGTCGGCATGACGCGTGCCCGCGAGCGCCTGTTCCTGTCGCGCGCGACGAAGCGGCTCTGGCGCGGTCAGCTCCGTCAACAGGTCGTTTCTCCTTTCGTGATCGCCATCGAGCAGGAGCTCCTGGAGCGGAGCAAAACCCTGCTCACTCCCCGGGCGAAACCCAATGCGGAACAGTTGGATTTGTTTAATCCGTCCCGGAGGAGCAGGAATCGCGCAGGCGCGGACGTCAGTCCGCGCGCTTTCAGATAGTCCGTGCCGACTCAGCCATTAACCTCCGAAAATGGTAGGGCGCGGTGTCCTCACCCGCGCCGCGGCCCGGCGGGTTGGGCCCAGCCCCACCGGACGGTTCATGAGGCAGGCTCCAATCCAAAAAGATCGGAAGCGCATCGGGACCATGAACGGTGGGGCGAGACTCCGTCGAGCCCTGATCTCGAAGATAGAAATTAGGGCTCGACGGAGTCTCGCCCCACCCGGTTCAGGTAGTGTTTCTGACTCGAGCTTTACACGCCTTGCCGGCCACTCGGACTCTCCTGCATATCCGCGAGAAACGGAAGTTCGCGCCGATATTCAAGCAGGGGGGCGAGCTCCAACCTGGCGTTGATGCCGCCCTCGCGATCGCATGCATCCGCAAGGATTTCGCCGTGATAATCAACGATGACGGAACGCCCGGTGTAAACGTGCTGCGGGTCGCGCCCGATGCGGTTGACACCGACGACGCAAGCCTGGTTTTCAATGGCGCGCGCCTGCAACAGACGCACCCAATGATGGATCCGTTTCACCGGCCAGTTGGCAATGACCGTGAACAAATGCGGCTGATGCGCGGCCGTGGCTTCGCGGAAAATTTCCGGGAACCGCAGGTCATAACAAACGAACGGCGAAATCGTCCAGTCCCGCCAGCGGAACACGATCGGGTGCTCGCCCGCCGCGTAGTGCTCTGACTCGCCACCGGGCGTGAACGGTCGCATCTTCGCGTAAAAAGCCAGCAACTCGCCTGACGGAGAAAACACCAGCGCCTTGTTCCGCGCCCGGCCGTCGCGTCCGCGCATCGGCGCGCCGGCAACCAGGCAGACACCGAACTCTTTGGCCGCGCTCGCGAGAAACTGTTCCGTCTCTCCGCCGTGCGGATCGGCCATCGCTGACGCGTTCATGGTGAATCCGGTGGCGAACATCTCCGCCAACACGACCAGCGAACCTTTCTCAGGCTGCGCCTCCTTCAGCAGGCGACGGACTTTGTCGAAGTTTGCCGTTTTGTTTTCCCAGGCGATATCGAGTTGAAGGGCGATGACGTTCACGAGCGAAGCATAAACGAGCGCGAGCGCGTGCGCGAGTGAGATTCCAGTCCGGGCAAGACGCGAAACGATTTCATCGAAGGGAGCCGTTGCCGCACTACACCCAGCCCGCGCGATCCAAGGAGAAAAAAAGTTTGAAGAACACTCGCCCTCACCCCGGCCCTCTCCTCCAAGGAGAGGGAGAGCGCGGCTGCGGCGCCGGAAAATTCACCAGCACGGTCACAACCGCCGGTGCTCTGAGGTTCACTTCAAAGTGCGTACGCACGCTCGTGGCGTTCGCATCGCGGGAGAGCGGCGGATGGTTCACCCTCTCCTGGGGGAGAGGGCCGGGGTGAGGGCGGGCGTTCATCAAGTCTCCTCCAGCGCCTCGATGCCACAGTCGCGGTCGAGTTCTTTGTGCTTCAGCCCAGCGCACCTTCGACCATCGAACGTATCCGCATTGTCCGCGGCGAATGGTTCACCCTCTCCTTCGGTTCCCCTCTCCCATCGGATGGGAGAGGCGTCAAGGGTGAAGGCAACGGGAGAGCGGGGAGAAGTTCCCTCGAAAAATTTCGCGCATTGAACCCCTGAACCGTAGCAGCCGACGTGAGGAGGCTCGCGCTATTTCGGATTTCGGATTTCGGATTTCAGACTGAGCCTCCTCACGTCGGCTGCTACGAGGTTCGTGGGGAGGGAAGGGTGAGGGGAAATTTCTTTTTGGGGTTTCTTTGATTTTGAACCGGGCGCCGGGCTTGAGAAGGCCGCCGCGTGCGTGCTAGGCTCGGCGCATGGAAGCCATCGATTGGGCCAATCTCAGCGACGAAGAGTTGCTGGAGAAACGGATCTCCCAGCTTGGCTTGAAGCTGGACGGCACCGAGCTCCAGCCGCTCATTCAGCAGCTTCACGACGAGCTCTCTCAAAAAGGCCTGGTTTTCCATCCACCCTGCCACATCGGCGACGAATGGTTTGTGCCGGTCGGCATCCCGGCGATTTTCATTCCGTTCTTCCTCGCGCACGACCGGCTGCGCAAGCTGGAGCGCAAGATGATGCTCGAAGTGGAGGGCGAAACTCCGGAATGGTTCATGAGGTTGATGCGGCATGAGGCCGCGCACGCCTACGCCTATGCGTATCAGCTCTACAAAAAGAAAAAATGGCAGCGCACATTCGGACTGAGTTCCACGGACGAAACGCCGGAATTTTACCGGCCGCGCCCCTACAGCCGCTCCTACGTCGTGCATCTCGACGACTGGTATGCGCAAAGCCATCCCGACGAGGATTTCGCCGAGACATTCGCCGTCTGGCTGACGCCGGGATTTGATTGGCGCGAGCGTTACCGGGGCTGGAAGGCGTTGCAAAAACTCGCCTACCTCGATGAACTGATGCGGTCTCTGGCTGGCAAACCGCCCGTCCACCAGCCCGAGTATCGCCCCGCCGACCACGATTGCCTCAACATCAAACTCAAGACTCATTACGCGCGGAAGCGCAAGCTCTACGAGGATTCGTATCCTGACTTCTACGACAACGACCTGAAGGAACTTTTCGCGGCGGGACCGGACGTCGCCGGACGGCTGAAAGCGTCGGCGTTCCTGCGCGCCCATCGCCGTCGGCTGATGAATTCGGTCTGCCAATGGACCAACGAGAAGAAATACCGCGTCAACAAGTTGCTCGCGCGGCTCATCGATCGTTGTGACGAGCTCGATCTCCACATCAAATCGGACGACGCCCAGCAAAACCTGCAAGTCTCGGCGTACATCACCACGCTGGTCATGAACTACCTGTTCACCGGCAAGTTCAAACGGACGAAATAGAACGCGACGCGTGTGAAAAAGAAGCTGAAAATCCTTGCGTTATTCGATGCCATCGCGCCAACGACCATCGACCAGGACCTGAGCGCGGAGTTGAAGACCGAGGATTGGAAGACCGAAGCCAACGTCCTCAAGGCGCTGGGCGATCTTGGCCATACCGCCGAACACCTCGCAATTTTCGACGACCTCGACCTGTTGCGTCAGAAACTCCTGAGCTTTGGGCCGGACCTCATTTTCAACCTCGCCGACCAGTTCAAGAACAACCGCGCCTTCGACCAGAACATCGTGTCATTCCTCGAAATGCAGGGGTTGCCGTTCACCGGCTGCGGGCCCACCGGACTTACCCTTTGCAAGCACAAGGGCATTTCCAAGAAGGTCCTCAGTTACCACCGCATCCACACACCGGACTTTGTGACCATCGCCCGCGGAAAACGCATCGCTCGGTCCAGGCGGCTTAAGTTCCCCATCCTCGTAAAACCGCTGAAAGAGGAGGCGTCCTACGGCATTTCGCAGGCGTCGTTCGTTGAGGCGGACGAACAATTCAAGGAACGCGTCCAGTTCATCCACGAGAAATATAACAACGACGCAATCGCCGAGGAGTACATCGAGGGCCGCGAACTCTATGTGAGCATCCTCGGCAACGACCGGCTTCAGGTTTTTCCGATTCGCGAACTCGTGTTCAACGAGGTGCCGCCCGACGAGCCGAAGATCGCCACCTACAAGGCCAAGTGGGACGAGGAATACCGGAAACGCTGGGGATTGCAGAACCGATTCGCCGAAGGAATTGATCCGGCCGTCGCCGCCCGGATCGAACAGATCTGCAAGCGCATCTACCGCCTCCTCACGATTGACGGCTACGCGCGTCTTGATCTGCGCCTCACGTCGAACAACGAGGTTTATTTCATTGAAGCAAACCCGAATCCTATTCTCGCCGAGGACGAAGATTTCGCGCAGGCCGCTCTCAAAGCGAGTCTTCCCTACCCGCAATTGATCGACCGGATCGTCCGCCTTGGACTGAACACGGTGCGGGATTGAACGCGAGACCGGCCAGTTCATCGATTCATCAGCAGGGCGATCAGACCGGCGGCTGCCAGCCCTGCCAGCACCGTCAGTGTAATTTTGATCCAGCTCTTCGGATATCGGCCCGCGATGGTTCCGGTGTAGCCGTTGATCACCACCTGAAACGCCCGCCGGCCGTAGTCGTAACTCAGCAGCCAAATCGGCACCAGGATGTGCTTGAAGGTCTGGCCCGAGTAATTCGCATCAACCTGCAGATTGCGCTGCGTGTCGCCCGGCACTTGCGACGCGCACAGGCTTCTCAGCTTGGCGTCCATCTGCTCGCGCGAATTGCGCGCCGCGGCGAGAAGATCAATTTGGTACCGCTCCACCACCCAGCCGGACAGGAATCCCGGCTGGTAGCCGACCAGCTCCTTCGTGGGAAACGGCTCGACCCCGCTCAGCAGGTCGGGTTGCACCCCGCGCGAAGCCGCCACGAGCTCATCGTCAAAGAAATGGTCGAGCGAACCTGAGCTTGGCACCCAGCGCACCCGCTGGACCTGCCGGGTCTGCGTCCGGCCGTTCGCGTCGGTGTAGGTTTCGGTCTCGTAATAGTAATAGCCGGACTCGGCGGTCCACTCGGCATGCACCTGGGCGTCGAACGTCCAGTAGGGAACGTACAGACCGCTCACCGTGTCGGTGAGCGCCCTGGTCTTGAGCTTGTTCGGCGCGAACCAGCGGGTGCGATACCATTGATGAATGGAATCGCGCACCTGCGGCTCCGCCAGTTTCATCGGCAACAGGCTTTCGGGCCGGAACGCCTCCTTGATTTCCTCGTAGGGCACCAGGGCGGTCGATCCGCAGAAATCGCAGCGCTGGCTGACGTGTTCGGGATCAAACACCGAGATGGCCTGGCAGCTCTGGCACTTCACCGAGATTCTCTTCACCTGCCATCCGCGCTGATCGTCGGGGATGTTGCGCAACGCGGAGACAAGATCGTGCTCCTTGATGACCTCCTCGCCAGTGGCGGTCAATTCGAGTTGCGCGGGCGAAGTCGCGCCACAATACGGACAGATCAGCGCCTGTTTGGCGGGGTTCCATTGCGCCTCGCCGCCGCAGGCTGGGCAGGAGAATTTTTTTCGGGCGGTGGCGTCAGGCATGGGGCAATGGAATTAACTGTTCATTTTGAGAATGGGGAAAACAGCCGCCCCGGCTGTGTTCGGCGCGCCCTCGCGCCGAACCTTTGACATGATGCAAGCACTTCGTGTGAATGTCCCCACCCGTGCCAACGGCGAGGGCGCCGTTGGCTGCGCCCGAGGCGGGCGCGCTCCCCCAAAAGCCTCGCCTCGGTAGCGCACCGCCACAGTACGGGCAGGAGAATTTGTTTAGGGCGGTGGCTTCAAGCATTTTCACTGATGAGAAGCGCTACGTCTTCAAAAACTCCTGCAACGCCTGCCGCGTAATCCGCCACTGGCTGCCGATTTTCTTGCCCTTCAGTTCACCCTTCTCGAGAGTCGCGATTACGTCGGCTTCGGTTACTCCCAGAGCGCGGGCGGCTTCAGTTGGGCCGAGCAATTCAGGAACTCCGCCAACGGGTGGTGGAGCGCTCGGAGGAGGCGTTGATCCAATCACCGGCGGTACGGCAGGCGGGGTTCCTTGCGGAGCGGACATTGCCGCCATCATCTGTTGGCCCATCGCAAGGCCAGCGCCCAGTTGCGCGGCGGTGCCGGCCATGTTGCCGGCATCGCCGCCTTTGGTCATCGCTTCGGCCATTTGAAACTTCACGTAATCGTTGAGATTTCCGACGGCCGCCATGCTCGATCGTTTGTCGATCGCTTGCTCGACTTCCGGCGGCACCGAAACGTTCTCGACGATGAAGCTGGCGATCTCGATTCCGTATTTCACGGTCGTTTGCGGATTGATCAGTGGCAGTAGTGCTTCGCCCAGTTCCGTGTAACGCGTGGCCACGTCGAGAACCGGCACCCTGGACGATGCCAGCGCATCGCTGAACACACTCACCAGCCGGGAACGCATCGTGTCCTGAAATTCGTCGATCCGGAAATGATTGTCCGTGCCGGCGACTTCCTTCAGGAACGTTTTTACGTCCACGATCTTGAAATCGAACGTTCCGAATGCGCGCACGCGCGCCACGCCGAAGTCCGCGTCGCGCAACATCACCGGATTGCTCGTGCCCCACTTGTTGCCGGTGAAAAGCCGCGTATTGACGAAGTAAACGTCCGCCTTGAACGGCGATTCGAAGCCGTACTTCCAACCTTTGAGCGTGGAAAGGATCGGGATGTTATCCGTGATGAGAGAGTATTTGCCAGGCCCGAACGTGTCGCCGAACTGGCCAAGGTAAATGAACTGCACGGTTTGTGATTCACGGACGATGAGTTGCGCGCCGCGCTTGATTTCCTTGTCGTTGTCGGGAAAGCGCCATGAAAGCGTGTCGCGCGAGTCGTCCTCCCACTGGATGATGTCCAGCAGTTGTGTCTTTAAGTAGTCGATCAGTCCCATAATTCTCTCCGGGTTAAGGTTGGGTTGCATTATGCCGCTGCCGGGAAAGCGCGAGAATTAGAAAATCGCGCCGCTTTTGTAACGACCGGCCTTTTCGCATCTGACTGGGCTATCCTGCAAACGTGTTCCCGGGTCAGAACTTCAGGGGACACCAGGGACGTGCCGTACGGCGCGGTCTCCTCCATTAGGGGACGGGTTTTTTAGCTGCCTCCGCTGGATAGTCCTGGCGGGCTTCGGCGGCGAGCGGCGTCGAGCCGGTTGGCGGTGTGACGCCGGCGGCCAGCATCACGCGATGAAGCGCGGCAATAGTCTCCGCCGAAGGCTTGAAATTGCCGGGCCGGTATCCTTCCGCGATGCGCAGCGGCGTCCAACCCCATTTGTTGGTTCGATTCCAGACTTCGATTTTCGCGCCTTTGTCGGCGAGGAACCGCACCACCTTCGGCAGATTCTTGTAGGCTGCGCCGTGCATGGCAGTTTCGCCGTTGCCATCGACCGCATTTACATCCGCGCCGAGTTTCAGAAGCTGTTGCGCTGCCTCGAGTACTTCAGGCTCCGTTCCAGCGACCTCATCCGCTTCTGCTCCACCGATCCCGACTCCGCACGCGGCTATCAGCGGTGTGCAGTTATCGGCATTCCCCAGCAACGGATCAGCCCCCAGCTCGACCAGCAGGCGCATGAACGCGGCGTCTGCGGTTCCGGCAGCCATCAGGAAAGGCGTCGCACCGACTTTGTTGTATAGACCCGGCCCGCCTTTGCCGGTCTTCAGTCGCGCATTCACGTCCGCGCCGTGCTCCACCAGCTTCTTGACGAACTGGAGGCTGCTCAGACTTCCGGACCCGATGGGAGATGGATCGCCGTCGTCGCCATCGCCGCGATTCGGTTTGCGAACCCAGCTCATCGCATGAAGCGCTGTGAATCCTGAACGCTGATCGTTCGGATCAGCGCCCGCTTCGAGCAGCGCGAGTGCCAGCTCGAAATGACCGTTCTCGACCGCCAGGATCAGCGCGCTGGTTCCCTTCCTCGCACCTTTACCCGTCGGCTTTCGGGGCTGCATGGTCTCGTTCACATCCACTCCTGCTTTCAACAAGGCTTTAACAACGTCAGTCCGGCCTTCCCGCACGGCGAAAAAGAAAGGAGTGAATCCGGAGTCGGGTAGCGCCGTGCGAAAATCCGCGCCCGCCTTGAGCAGCAGCTCGACCACGTCGGTATGACCTTCGGCTGCGGCCCACATCAGCGCCGTCTGCTGGTCTTTTTCCTTCGCATTAACGTCGGCCTTTCGGAACAACAGTGCCTTCACCGGGCCGGTCTTGCCGGTGCGCGCCGCGGTCATCAAAACCGTTTCCCCGCCGCGCAGCGTGGTGTTCGGGTCCGCGCCTGCACCGAGCAGCAACTCGACCAGCTCGGTGTTTCCATTCACGCAAGCCATGGAGAGCGCCGTCACGCCGTAGCGGTTCTCCGCTTTTACATTCGCGCCGGCTTTCACCAACACCTTGGCGGTTTCGAGATCGTCCCGGTAGGCCGCCCAATGCAACGCCGTCATACCATCGATCTGCGGCTCGTTCACGTCGGCGTGTTGCTTGAGCAGCGTGCGGATCGTTGCGCGATCTTGTTTTTCGGAGGCATCCGCGAGCGGGGAATTGGCGGCGAACAACGGTGAGCCAACAAGGAACAGCAGAAATGCAAACGTGCAAAGAAGGGAGCGCTGCCCAGAACATGCGCGGCGACGCCCCGAAGGGGCAACAACAAACCAGCCCAGGGCAACGCCCTGGGTACACGTCGTCACAAAATGTCCAAGCCCTGAAAGGGCGGCACAAACCATTCGGCTCTGTCGCCCTTTCAGGGCTCGGAAACAAATTGGGGACCATGACAAACCTGGGGCGTTACCCCAGGCTGGTTTGTTTGGCCCCGGTGGGGCGCAACTCGGCCTCTGCCGACGGTTCAATGAATGTCGGGCGGTCCACATTTCAATCCCACACATAGCGTTCATCAAACTCAATTCCGTGCCGTTTGAACAACGCGCGGAGTTCATCCTGGAAGCTAATCTTGCGATGATGTTCTTCCTGCCGCTCGATGTATTTCTGCACGGCCTCGAAGTTGGATTGGCTGACGGAAAACGCAGCCTAACCGGCTTGCCAACTGAATTGCTGGTTGCATGGCCCGTCCGACTTCATCCATTTTGAACTGCCCTTCTTTACTTCCTCGACCAGCTTCTTCAACGGATGGTTTTTCGACAATGCGAACAGCGCGTGAACGTGGTCTTCCACGCCACGAATGACCAGCGCAGGGCTTTCCCATTGCTTGAAGATTCCCGCCTGATACGCGAACAGGGCCACCCGATGGTCCGCTGGAAATCATCGGCTCGCGATGTTTTGTGCTATACACCAGATGCACGAGGTTCTTGACAAGAGATTGGGACATGAAGGTTAAACCCTTGATGGGAGACGCCCCGAAGGGGCTGCAACAAACCAGCCCAGGGCAACGCCCTGGGACAACGTCGAGAAGAAACGACCGAGCCCTGAAAGGGCGGCACAAATGGCGTCTCCCTGTTTCGCCCTTTCAGGGCTAGGGAAAAATTGTGGAACAACGAACCCAGGGCGTTGCCCTGGGCTGGTTTGTTGTTGCTCCTTCGGAGCGAAAGAGATCGCAGCGGAAAAACAAATGAAGTTTTGTGATAGCATCGCGCTTTCAAGTCTTCGTCAGCTCAATCCACTTCTCTGCAACATCCTTGTTCACAATAACCGCCCAATCGGAGATTGAGACGCTTTTGCGCTTTCCGGTCTTTAGATCAAGCAACCAAGATCGTCCCCAAAACCTGTTGTTATCGTTTAGAACCGCACACGCCGACTTAGGGTCCATATCGAGGGAAATCCGTGCCCACGGAAAAGTCATTTCCTTGATCGGCTTTGCATCGCGTCGGCTAAAATCAAAAACGTAGTATTTCATCTGGCCTTCATCGTTACGCCACCCTCGACGGGCAAACACATGAACGATGTCTGCGTCGGCAAAAATGGCTACCAAGCCTGGCGAATCCGGGAGTTCAGCGGCTGCGACGTTCGGCGTATCAAGTCTAGCTATCCAAGGAGCACGGCCGTGTGCATAAGCCGCGATCCAGTTGCCACTGACATCTGCGAGCGAACACCCTTTGTCGAGCAATTCTCCATTGCGTACTTGCCACGTATAATCGGGCGCTGGGTGTTGCCAAACCGCCACCTCCTCGTCGTCCGTGACTCTCTCGTTTGCAGGAAAATGCCAAGGCTTCATCTGAGCGCCTTGAGAAGTGACGACGACTAACTGTTGAGTCCGTGACTCCTGAACGGCGCCGTAGCTAG
Organism: Verrucomicrobiota bacterium; assembly: GCA_003218935.1. Classification (GTDB taxonomy): domain Bacteria; phylum Verrucomicrobiota; class Verrucomicrobiia; order Limisphaerales; family AV2; genus AV2. Next base: position 2,561 of record QHPA01000165.1, on the reverse strand, counting down.
TCCCGATTTCGACACGAATGAAAATCTTCGTGCCGCGAGAGTCCCTTTCCACTGGACCGTGAGTGAGGACATTTGTGATACCGAGGTTCGTGAATAGGCGTTTCTTCTCGTCGAGTGACACTTGGAGCAACACCTTTCCATTGGACAGATTCTGAACCTTGGAGTTTCCGCACGAGCAAAGCGCCATGCACGCGACCGCACTCGTAACGATTAGCGTGTGCTTCTGTCGTCGCATGATTTTAACGCCTCCGCATCAAACCGCCAACGGCTCAAACAACTCATCCACTTTGCCCGTGCTGTCGGCGAACTTGTCAAGATGGACGCCCACTTTGTCGAGCAGGGTCAGGTGGAGATTGGCCAGGGGTTTCGGTTTTTCATACTTGATGTGATGCCCGCCTTTCATTCCGCCCGCGGCGCCACCGGCGACCAGGATCGGCAGGTTCGTGTGGTCATGCACGTTGGGATTGCCGATGCCGCTGCCGTAAAGATAGAGCGAATGGTCGAGCAATGTGCCGTTCCCTTCCGGCGTGGCCTTCAATTTCCCGAGGAACTCGGCGAACAGCGACACATGGAACTGATTGATCTTCGCCATGCGCGCGATCTTGTCCGGATCGTTGCCGTGATGCGAGAGAGGGTGGTGCGGATCGGGAACGCCGATCTCCGGGTAGGTGCGATTGCTGGTTTCGCGGGCGAGCTGGAACGTGATGATCCGGGTGACGTCCCCTTGCAGCGCCAGCACCTGCAGATCGAACATCAATCGCGCGTGATCGGCATAGGCCGCCGGCACGCCCACGGGCCGGTCCAAATCCGGCAGTGGATTATCCGCGGCGTCAGCCTCGGCTTTCTGAATGCGGCGCTCGACCTGGCGCACGGTGTCAAGATATTGGCTGATCCTCGTGCGGTCACCCGGCCCGAGCTTTCTGTTGAGACGGGCGATATCTTCATTGAACCAATCAAGGAGGCTGGCCCGTTTCCGCAGCGCAGCCTGCCGGTCCGCGATGCTGCCGCCTTCGCCGAACAGGCTCTCGAAAACGATTCGCGGGTGCGCCTCCGCCGGCAGCGGCGTCGTCGGCGACGACCATGAAAGATTATTCTGGTAAACGCAGGCGTAGCCGTTGTCGCACTGGCCCACCACCTGCATCAGGTCCATCGCGAGCTCGAGTGACGGCAGTTGTGTTTCCTGACCGATGTGCTGCGCGGCGATCTGATCGACCGTCGTTCCCAGGTAGTAGTCCGTGCTTTCCGTCAACTTCGCCTTGGCGGCGCTCAGGAAGGCGGAGTTGGAGGTCGCATGGCTGCCGGGGTAGGCGTTTTGCAGCTCCAGATTCGTGATGGCCGTGACGTGTTCCTTGACCAAAGCCAGTGAACTGAGGATCGGAGAAAGCTGATCGAGCTTGTCTCCGGGCGGAGTCCAGCGGGTGATGTCGCATCCCATCGGCATGAAGACGAAACCCAGGCGGCGCACCGGGTTGGCCGCTGTCCGGACCAAAGGGGTTGCCGCGGGAACCATTGCCTCCAGCAACGGCAGCGCCAGGGTAAGTCCCATGCCGCGCAGGAACGTCCGCCGCGGCATGGCCATTTTCGTAATAATCATAGTGAGTTCCTCATGATAAACGGTGTACTGTTGACAATGCCAAGGATAATCGATGTGAAGCGAAAGTCATCCCCTTTTGCCTGGCGCACGATCTTGCGGACCGCCGGGGCGTCGTAGTATTCGACTCCACGGCCCAACGCGAACGTCAGCAGCTTTTCCGTCAGGGTGCCGACAAAAAGCTCCGGTCGATGCAGCAAACCCCGTTCGAGCCCGGACACTCCCGTGAACTTGCTGCCGTCGGGCAGGCCGCCGGTCACATCGATGGGTTGTCCTTCTTCAACGGTCCGCCAGCGGCCGACCGCGTCGAAGTTCTCCAGCGAAAAGCCGACCGGATCCATCAGGTTATGGCAGCTCGCGCAAGTGGAGTTGGCCCGGTGCTCGGCCAGTCGTTCACGCACCGAAAGCGTTGCCGACACCGTGTTGTCTTTCAGCGCCGGCACATTTGGCAGCGGCGGTGGCGGCGGCGTGCCGAGAATATTTTCGAGAATCCACTTGCCACGAATCACGGGCGAGGTCCTGGTGGCATAAGACGTAACCATCAGAACGCTGCCCTGCCGGAGCAGCCCGCCGCGTTCGCTGTCCTTCTCCAGCGAGACGCGCCGGAAGCGGCTGCCGTAAACGTTCGGAATGCCGTAATGTTTGGCGAGGCGTTCATTCAAATACGTGTAGTCCGCTTTCAGAAGGTCGAGCACGCTCCGATCCTCGCGCAGGACGCTCTCGAAAAAGAGTTCCGTTTCCTTCCGGAAAGCTTGTCGCAGATTGTCATCGAAGTCCGGGAACAGGCGCAAATCCGGAGTCAGCAAATCCAGGTTGCGCAGATAAAGCCATTGCGCGGCGAAATTATTCACCAGATTTCGCGAACGGTCGTCCGACAACATTCGCCGCACTTGTTTCTCCAGCACCCTGGGTTTATGGAGTTCACCGCGAATCGCCGCATCGAGCAGTTCATCGTCCGGAATGCTGCTCC
>QHPA01000275.1 GCA_003218935.1 Verrucomicrobiota bacterium | reverse complement strand
GCGGGCGGCGTCATTCGCAGCGAGCGCCATCCTTTGGCGAAGGTGAATTGGCTTCTGATCACGGTGTCATTGGCCTCGTGTCCGGGGCGGTGATCGGCTGGCTTGGCCTCTGCCCCGTCGTGAAGCGGATCTGGACTCCGAGCTGGACGCTCTACAGTGGCGGCTGGTGCTTTCTGTTGTTGGCGGGTTTTTATGCAATCATCGACATTATCGGCCTCAAGTTCTGGGCGTTTCCTTTGGTCGTCATCGGGATGAATTCAATCGCGGCGTATTGCATCGCGCATTTATTCGAGGCATTCGTCTTGAAGAATCTCGAGACTCATCTCGGTCAAAACGTCTTTAGGATTCTCGGCGACGCCTGTGAACCGTTCCTGCACGGCGCGGCCGTCTTGCTCGTGCTCTGGTTGATGTTGTACTGGATGTATCGCCGGAAAATTTTCCTGCGCATCTAGTGTTGTGTAACAGTCCCGGCTTTACAATGAAATGCGCCGGCGGGACGCCCGTGCCACTAGCACCAAGCTTGCCAAGAGTGCCGCAGCCATTGTTAAATGGCTTCCGTGCTACAGCAACAAACCCTCCGGGAAACCGTCAATTTTGAGGGACTGGGTCTGCACAGCGGCAATCGGGTCAGCATGACTTTTCTGCCTGCGCCGCCGAACACAGGCATTCGCTTTCGCCGTGTTGATCTCGAAGGCAAACCCGAAATCGAGGCGCGGGTTGAAAACGTCAGCGACACAACGCGTTCAACGACGCTTTCCAAAGGAAATATACGAATCCACACGGTGGAGCACGTGATGGCCACCTTTGCCGGTTACGGCATCGATAATGTCATCGTGGAACTGGACGGCAACGAGCCGCCGATCGCGGACGGCAGCGCGCGCGCTTATTGCCGGATGATCGAGACGGCCGGCGTCGCCCCGCAGCCGGAAAAACGCGAACCCTACAAGGTCGCGGCGCCGCTCGAGTTGCATGTGGGCGAGTCGCTCCTTTCCGTTTTTCCGCATGACCGCCTGAGAGTCACTTGCACGAGCGCGGACAAACACGGGCGGTTTACCCAATTCTTCAGCGCGGAGGTTTCGCCGGAAACATGGGAACGCGAGCTGGCGCACGCGCGCACATTTTGTTTTTACGAGGAAATCGAATTTCTCATCAAGAACGGTTTGATCCGGGGCGGCAGCCTCGAAAACGCGGTGGTCATTCGCGACGACGCGGTGCTGACCACCGAGCCGCTGCGGTATCCCGAAGAGTTTGTCCGTCATAAAATGCTCGATGTCCTCGGCGATCTGGCGCTGGTCGGACGGCCGTTGCTGGCGCACGTCATCGCGGTCAAGCCGAGCCACACAGCCAATTGCGAGCTGGCCCGCCAGATCGCGATCCAGATGCGCAAGCCGCTGGTTGCGGCCCAGACTTTTGCTCCGCCTCCGGCTCAGCCTTCGGCGGCGGAAAAATCGGAAATCATGCAACGCGTTCACGACGGCGGTTCGCTCGATGTCATGCAGATCATGAAAATCCTGCCGCATCGCTATCCTTTTCTCATGGTGGACCACGTGACGAAAATCGACGGGACCAAAATCACGGGGGTCAAAAACGTCAGTGTCAACGAACCTTTTTTTGAAGGGCATTTTCCCGGCCATCCGATTATGCCGGGCGTGCTGCAATTGGAGGCGATCGCGCAGGTGGCCGGCATCCTTACCCTGCGACAAGCCGAAAACATGGGCAAGCTCGCCTATTTTATGGCCGCGGAAAATGTCAAATGGCGCAAACCCGTGCGACCGGGCGACACCTTGATTATCGAGGTTGAACTGACCAAATCGCGCGGCAAAGTGGGCAAGGCCAAGGGCGCTTGTTACGTCAATGGCGAAGTGGTCAGCGAGGCGGAAGTCACTTTCATTCTGGCGGAGGGATGAAGGCATTTATGATTTGCGATTTGTGATTTACGATTTACACCGCGCTCGCCGCGTCGCCCAGCCGTCGCCGCGGGGCCTGGAGAGCAGGTTAGGATGGGTGGGCCTTCTGTGCTGCAACACCGAAGCTGAGTACCTGACTCGTTTGATGAATCGTAAATCCTAAATCATAAATTCGATGATTCATCCTTCCGCAGTCGTCCATCGCAAAGCGCAGGTCGGTAGCAATTGCGAGATCGGCCCGTGCTGCGTCATCGGCGAGCATGTTGTGCTCGGTGACGATTGTCGGCTTCACTCGCACATCGTCATTGACGGCCACACTACGCTGGGCCGAGGTAACGAAATTTTTCCTTTCGTCAGCCTCGGATTGAAAACCCAGGACATGAAGTGGAGCGGCGGAGTCACCCGCACGGAAATCGGCGAGCACAATACCTTCCGCGAACATGTGACCGTTCATAGCGCGACCAGCGGCGGCGACGCCACGATCGTCGGCTCAAACAATCATCTCCTGGCTTATTGCCACGTCGCCCACGATTGCCGCCTGGGCGATCACATCATCATGTCGAACGTGGCTACGCTGGCCGGGCATGTGCTGGTGGAGGACTACGCGGTGATCGGCGGTTTGGCAGCGGTGCACCAGTTCTGCCGCATCGGCAAAATGGCCATTATCGGCGGCTGCTCCAAAGTCGTGCAGGACGTGCCTCCCTTCATGCTGGCCGACGGCAACCCCGCCGAGACACGAACCATCAACAAGGTCGGTCTGGATCGCAATAGTGTGTCGGAGGAGGTGCAAGGCGTTTTGAAACAGGCATACAAAATTCTCTTTCGCGAGGGGCTGACGATTTCCAACGCCCTGGCAAAGATTGAATCGGAGTTGCCACCGTTGCCGGACTTGCAGCACCTGGTTCAGTTCGTCCGCCACAGCGAGCGGGGCATCAGCAAGTAGCGCGTTGAATCGTTGAATCGTTAAAAAGAAAGACTCGCTGCCCTCAGCGAGCACGCTAACTCAGGACCGCGAGGACGACATCGGCTTTGGTTAAGATTGACACTTGGGGGACGCCTCCTTAGTTTCCGGGCGTAAATAGAGCGCGTGTCGCCCCGAATTTACGCTTCGGGGCTTTTTAGTGCCGGCACGCAAATCAAACTATGGCCAATACGATTCTCGTCGGCGCCCAGTGGGGCGATGAGGGCAAAGGTAAAATTATCGATGTCCTGACCGAGCGGGCGGATATCGTCGTCCGCACGCAAGGCGGCAACAACGCCGGCCACACCGTCTTCATCGGCAAACAAAAATATGTCCTGCACCTGGTGCCGTCCGGCATCCTGCGCAAACGCAAGGTCTGCGTCGTTGGCAACGGCGTCGTCATCGATCCGGTCGGCCTGGTGGAGGAAATCGACGGGCTCCGCAAGCTCGGCATCAAAGCGGACGGCAATCTTTTCATCAGCGAAACGGCGCACCTGGTTTTTCCTTATCACCGCGAGCTGGACGCGCAACGCGAGATTTTGAAGGGCAAAAACAAAATCGGCACCACCAAGCGCGGCATCGGCCCGGCTTACGGCGACAAAGCGGCGCGGACTGGTTTGCGTGTCATCGATCTCGTCAACTCATCACGGTTCGAGACGTTGCTTCGCCAAAAGATCAAAGAGAACAATGAAATTCTCAAAGCGTTCGGGGCGAAACCGCTCTCGTTTCAAAAAGTTCACGCAGCGTATCGCGCGGCAGGCGATCGGCTGAAGCCCTTTGTCACCAACACCGTGGTGTTGTTGCATGAAGCCATGCAGCAGCAAAAAGAGATTCTGTTTGAGGGCGCACAAGGCACTTTCCTCGACATCGATCACGGCACGTATCCGTTTGTCACGTCATCCAACACTACGGCGGGCGGCGCCTGCACCGGCTCCGGAGTGCCACCGCATCGCATGGACCGCGTGGTGGGTGTGATGAAGGCGTACACCACGCGCGTCGGCGAAGGGCCGCTGCCCAGCGAAAGCGCGGAGATCGCCGACCTGCTGCACGCCATGGGACGCGAGTTCGGCGCGACCACAGGCCGCGCGCGGCGCTGCGGATGGTTCGACGCCGTGGCCACGCGCCAGGCGACGATGGTCAACGGCATTGATGAACTGGCGATCACCAACATTGACGGTCTGGATTCGTTGGAGACGATCAAAGCTTGCGTGGGCTACCGCGTCGGAACGACCCGCTACGATTATGTGCCGAACGACATCGAAGCGTTGAGCAAATGCCAGCCGGTTTATGTCGGGTTTCCAGGCTGGCGGACGCCGACCGACAAAGCGCGGCGCTGGAAAGAGCTTCCCACCAAGGCCCGCAACTATCTCAAGGCGATGGCCGAACTGACGGGCGCAAGACTGGCGATCGCGTCCGTCGGGCCGGAGCGCGAGCAAACTATTTTTGTGTGAGTGGCGCTCAGACCAGCAGCGCTTTCGCGTTGGCCGTCTCGCTTATGGTGATGGCGGCCGATCTGCAACCGGCCGACTCCGCTTCAGCTCCAGAACCTCCGGGTATTCGTAGTGCGTACACGCTTACGCCACTGCGTGATGGCACCTGGCTTCTTGCTGGCGGCTACGTCCGCGGCACCGACCCGAGAAATCAGGCAGACTACCCGACGAACGAGGCGTTGATATGCGACTCAACGAGAGGCACA
>QHPA01000274.1 GCA_003218935.1 Verrucomicrobiota bacterium | reverse complement strand
CGTGAAGCGCACCACGAAGCTGGAGGTCATGCCGATGATCGCGTCGGAAAAGGCCATCCTTGACAAGCTGAACAACCTGGACAGCGGTCGCGGCACGATGGAAGACATCATCCAGGACGCACAGCGCCAGGCCGAAGACGACGCTGAGGCGGACACGCTCGAAATCGCGCGCGAAGTGTCCGAGGAAATGAACATCGACCAGTTGGCGGCCTCCACCGAGGAAGCTCCCGTCATCAAGCTCGCCAACCTCATCATCGTGCAGGCGATCAAGGATCGCGCGAGCGATATTCACGTTGAACCTTTCGAGAAAACTGTCCGCCTGCGTTATCGCATCGACGGTTCGCTGGTGGACGTGACGCCGCCGCCCAAAAACATGCAGGTGGCGCTGGCGTCGCGGCTCAAAATCATGAGCAACCTCGACATCGCTGAGCGCCGTTTGCCCCAGGACGGACGCATGCGCGTCAGGGTCGGCGGCCGGGACGTTGATTTGCGGGTCTCTTTTATGCCGACGGTCCACGGCGAGAAGTGCGTGTTGCGTATTCTGGACAAGTCCAATCTTTCGGCGAGTCTGGACAAACTCGGCCTGGATCAGGACACGTTCCGCCGGTTCAAGGCCGCCGTGGACGCCCCGCACGGTCTGATTCTGGTCACCGGCCCTACCGGTTCCGGGAAGACCACCACGCTTTATTCCGCGCTCAACGAACTCAATAATCCTGAATACAACATCATTACGGTGGAAGACCCCGTAGAATTCCAAATCCCAGGGATCAATCAGGTGCCGACCAAAAAGGAAATCGGTCTGACGTTCGCCAACGCGTTGCGTTCCATTTTGCGACAGGACCCGGACATCGTCATGATCGGCGAAATCCGCGACCAGGAGACCGCTGAGATCGCCGTCGAAGCCGCGCTCACCGGCCACCAGGTGCTGAGCACCATGCACTGCAATGACGCTCCTGGCGCCATCGCGCGCCTCGACGACATGGGCATCGCGCCCTTCCTGATTTCCTCGTCGGTCATCCTGGCGGCCGCTCAACGGCTCATGCGGCGAGTCTGCTCGGTCTGCAAGGAGCCGGTTACTTATCCGCCCAAGATGTACGAGGATTTGGGCATCGACCCGGCCTTTTTTGAAGGTGTGCCGCTCTACCGTGGCCGGGGCTGTGAGCGCTGCAAAAACACCGGCTACTCCGGCCGCATCGCCATCATCGAGGTGATGACCGTGACCGACGAGATTCGCAAGCTCGTCATCCAGCGGGCCAGCGCGCATGAAATTGGCAAGGTCGCCATCGCGCTCGGCATGCAAACACTGCGCATGGCGGCGCTGAACAAAGTGCGCGAAGGCGCCTCGACGCTCGAACAAACGTTGATCGCCACTGCCAGTTACTAGAGAACCGGTTTCACAAGGCGGGGCGGGCGTCCACCGTCCGCAGTTCTGCTCAGGGTCCTCGCGAACCGCCTTGACTCGCTCATGCTCGAACTCGAAGAGGCGATAAGCCGCATCCTTTCGGCGGTCCGGCCGCTCGGCCATGAAATGGTGACCCTCCGCGAAGCCGCGGGCCGGGTGCTGGCAGAATCAGTGATCTCTCCGGTGGATTTGCCAATCTTCGATAATTCCGCGATGGACGGCTACGGCGTTCGCTCGGCCGATCTGGCGAGTGCGAGCGCGGGTAATCCAATCGCCCTCCGATTGATCGGGAAGGTAGCTGCCGGGGAAGTTTTCAAAGGCGAGCTCGAGGCCGGAACCTGCGTGCGACTGTTCACCGGCTCACCGATGCCGAACGGCGCGGACGCCGTCGTGATGCAGGAAGACGCGCGGCCCGACCCGACACGGCCCGACCAGGTTTGGATTCTCGACAGAGTCAAGACGGGGGAAAATGTCCGGCTGCGCGGCGATGACGTGAAGCGCGGCGCGGAACTCGTGCCGGCGGGAAAACGGCTGACAGCCGGCCGGGTCGCTTTGCTCGCGGCCACCGGCGTCAGCGAAGTAAAGGCGGCCCGCCAGCCGCGCGTGGCATTGCTGGCCACTGGCAGCGAACTGGTTGAGAGCGGCCAGCCGCTATCGCCAGGAAAAATTTACGAAAACAACCGCGCCATGGTTGTGGCGCTGATGAAACGCAGCGGCGCCATTCCTGAAATTTTTCCGCTCGTGCCGGACACATTGGAGGCGACACAAGCCGCTCTGGAAAAAGCGGTGAATGAGTGCGACGCGGTGGTGACTTCAGGCGGCGTTTCGGTTGGCGAATACGATTTTGTGAAAACAGCCTTCGCGGCACTGGGCGGCGAGCTCGCGTTTTGGAAAATTGCCATCAAGCCCGGCAAACCGTTCGTTTTCGGCCGCGCGGGAAAGCCTTTTTTGTTCGGCTTGCCTGGCAATCCTGTTTCCGCGCTGGTCACCTTTCTATTGCTGGTTCTGCCAGCGCTGGCTGCAATGCAGGGCGCAACCGAAATGAGCCTGACGAAATCAACCGGCGTGTTGGCGGAGCCGTTGTCGAATCCCGGCGATCGACGCCATTTTATGCGCGTGGTTGTCGATGAAGTGGGACGCGTCCGTTCAGCCGGGACCCAGGCCTCGCACAGTCTCAGTTCGCTGGCTGCAGCGAATGGCTTGGTGGACGTGCCCCCGCGAACCAGCCTGCCCCTCGGCGCTGCCGTGTCGGTGTTGCGATGGGACTGGTGAGATCGCCGGAGCGGAAAGAGCTGTTGACGGGCAAAAAATCGAGGAGCGCGCGAATCAAGATTTGCGTCGCGGAAACTCCGTTACGGTTGGTTTGGGCTGTGTGTGGGGAGTTTCTGTTGGCGCGGCCACACCAGGCGAAAGGCTGCACTGCCCCAGAACCCTGGCACTGGGGTCACCCAACAGGCTCGAAGGACTTCCTATCGACTCATTGACTGAACGCAGAGGATTTAAAACATCGCCGGCTGGCGGAAGCGCGCCCGATCGTTGCGCGGTGACTGGATTCAACGCCTGTCCAGTTGCGTCCAACTGAAGATTGATCGGATCAAAACCCGGCGCCAGCGGATTGATGGCACCCGGGACAGCCAGAAGTTTCGGGAATTCGTCCGCATGATCTCGACCGTCGCGGCCGCTTGAAAGCGAGTCGCTCAAACCGCGATTGCGAAAATCGCGCAACGGTCCCTGGCTTTGCAAAATACCGGAGAAATCCCCGGGCAGCAAAAATCCGGCCGTCAACGTCCGCGTTGAGTCAAATGGATTATCGAATCTCGAGTTTGCATCTGCCCCCGTCCGGTCGCCTAAACTGGAGCCATAATCCCTTTTCGCGTCGGTCCTGTTCCATGCTCCCGCGGCTTCACGCGCCCGGTCACGGGTCGGCCCTTGGCCGCGATCTTGAAAAAAAATCTCCAGCGCGGTCCTGGGCTTTTTGTCCGACCGGCTGGAGTCCCTGAGGCCGAATATTTCGCCCAGCTTCTGATCTCGCTCAACGTCTTCGGACCGGAGGTAAATCCAGTTTTTCTTGCGATCGAGCGCCTCCAGCAAACGCGCGTTGAGCGAATAATTCGGGAGTGCGGCGGGCGCGGGGGCGACCAGTGGTTCAACCACGCCGCTGATGGAGTTCCCACGCTCGAGGAATTCAAACGGCCTGGACAATAACAGACGATCCTGCGGAAGAGCCGTCGGCGCGTCCACAGCTTCGCCCGGGCTGGAGAACTGAATCTTTTCCCGAACCGGAGTCCGATCACCCGCCGCCCCCGAAATGCAAGCCGTCAAGCCCGCCGCGTCGTGGGGAGAGGAAATTCCCATCTCACTTATGGTGGCAGTCCGGATGCGCCCCTTATTCCGCGACTCGGTATTTTCGGTTAGTGGTACAGTTTGGTGGGGCGAGGCTGCTGACGAGCCGGCTCGCGCGGACGCTCGCCCCACCAAAAAATGCAAACTGTACCACTACTGTATTTTCGCCTTGCATCTGAGCGCCGTTTTTCTACGGTCAAAGCTCGAATTTCTGACTCTATGGGAACGCGGGCCAGTGTTTGGCTGTTCGGAGCGGGCCTCACCGTCTGCGTTATGATCTTTTCATCACGCCAAATTGGCCTGTCTGCCGACACCGATTCACCGGGCGTCAATCCTGAAAATCAACCACCGCAGTCCCAGGAGACAAACCTACCTGCCTTGTCCGTAAGCTCCGAGGTGATTCAACAGGTTGTCCAGCAGCTTCGTCGTGAGATGGAACTCTTCGCCAAACAACCAGCCGAGCCAGAGTCGATCACCAACAGCGTTGCCGCTCCTGATCGAACAGAAGCCCTTGAACAAAGGCTGGTCCTGGTTGAACGGATGCTACAGGCTCAGCGCCAAAGCGAATTGGAAACTGTTCACAGTTCGTATCGCGCGCTCGTCATCGTCGCGGGCATACTGGGTGGCGAGGTACTGGCGGGTATTCTCTGCGCCGTGGTGGTTCTGACCCGCGCGATGAACCGGCTTTCCGACCTGGCATTGCGTCTGCCTGCCAGTGGTTATCAGAACCTTCCCGGTTTGGCCGCAAGTGAGCTTTTGCCCGGCACTTTCAGTCAGGCCGAACAGATCAGCGCAAAGTTCATCGGCACCGTCGAACGACTTGAAAAGCGGATTCTCGAAATGGAACAATTGGGAGGCCATCGGTTGCCGGCGGAGCTTGAAAGTCCCGTTCCAACCCACCCATCGTCAACGACAGGCGCAAAGCCAGTGGGCGAGGAGAGCGTGCCGCAATTTTCGGTTTTGATTGGAAAGGGCCAGGCGCTGCTGAATCTTGGCCAGGTGGAGGAAGCGCTTCACTGCTTTGAGCGGGCCATCACTCTCGATCCCAGAAGCGCGGACGCGCTGATAAAACGAGGAATGGCACTCGAAAGACTCCATAAGATGGAGCAGGCCCTCGACAGTTACGATCGCGCGATCGCCGCCGACAGTTCGATGACGCTGGCCTATCTCCACAAAGGGGCGGTTTGCAATCGCCTGCAGCGGTTCCAGGAAGCCCTGGCCTGTTACGAGAAGGCCCTGAAGACAGAACCTGTGCCGGCCGCTTTATGACTTGAACACCGGTGGCCATCCGAAGACTTCAAACAATCAAGGCGCGGTGGAGGTTTCGTTTTTCAGGCCGGAGTAATTCTTCGGATCGATGCTCCTGAGCGAGTTAACGACTTGCATGACGACTCGACGCTCCGGGTCATTCGCCAATTCCGCGAGGGCCGGCAAAGCCGCTTTAGCTTGCGGGCCAATTTCTCCCAGCGCATAAGCTGCGAGACGGCGAATCTCCGCATCATTGTCTTTCAGGAGAGGAATCAAAGCCGCAACTGCCGGTGCAGCCCTGGGTCCGGCCTTGGCAAGTTCGACACACGCGTTTTCTCGAGCTTCGCTGCCCCCACTTTTCAGGGCCTCGGTCATCGCCGACACATCGACTTTCTTGGCTGCAGCATCTTCTTTTGAACAGCCCGAAAGTGCCGCAACCCCTAAAATGCCGAACATCGAAGCGAGAGAAACCATGAAAATTTTTCCCATACCGGTTTACTGTACAAGGAAATGGCTGTGTCTTCAACAGTTATCACTGACGACGGAGATTGAGACGGGTCGCGCCTATGGGGGAAAACTCCGTCCGGATCGTTTTCCTGTTCCTTCGAGTATTTCGTACAGGTGATCCGGGGCGAACGGGCCAAACGATTCTTCCACACCATCAGGCCAGCGGACAGTCACACGGTCAACCTTTTGAACGTTGCCTAAGCCGCAGTGGATACGCGGGTCGTTGCTCGAACAATAGCTTTGGTTCGGGATGACGTAACGCCAATACGTCCTGACGTCAGCCTCGATTCTCACGACGGCGTTAATCGAATGGCGATGGTGACGATCCAGGACTTTGAACATGATCCAATGACCGCGCGAACCAACGATGTTGCGTAACAAGTGCGCGGGACCATCCCGATTGATGATGACGATATCCTCGCCGCCATCGTTATCCAGGTCGCCGATAGCCAGTCCCCGACTGCAGGCGATGAGCGGATCGGCTATGCCTCCCTGCGGCAATATTTCTTCAAACTGTCCGCG
>QHPA01000273.1 GCA_003218935.1 Verrucomicrobiota bacterium | reverse complement strand
GCAGCCGCGGATCATGGCTTCGTCTTTGAATTCTCCGTTGCCCTGGTTTATCCAGAGTTGGTTGGGCATGGCGTCGTTTGCCACGTAAATGTCAATTCGGCCGTCATTGTTGAAATCCGCGCAAACGACACCGAGTCCGTTGCCATAAGCTTTGTCCAATCCTGCGGAAAGGGTCACGTTTTCAAACGTGCCGTTGCCCCGATTGTGATACAAGGTCGCCATGGCCGGGGCGTGCTAGTTCAAGGGCGAGCAATAGTCAGTCAAACCTCCTCTCGAAAAACAGTCCAACTCCGTCTCCTTCGACCACTTCAGGTAGTTCACGACGATCAGATCCAGGGCGCCATCTCCATCGTAATCCAAAAAGGCGGCGCTGGTGCTCCAGGAGTTGCCTTCGACGCCGGCCTGTGCGGTGACATCGGTAAAAGTGCCGTCCCCGTTGT
>QHPA01000272.1 GCA_003218935.1 Verrucomicrobiota bacterium | reverse complement strand
AACGTCACCAGTGTTCAATTTTTTACGAACAGCGTCTCGGTGGGGGCCGATACGACGGCTCCCTACAGTATCGTCGCGAGCAACCTGGCCGCGGGCAGCTACGCGCTCAGGGCCGTCGCCGCCGACAACAGCGGACTGACCAGCACTTCGTCGGTCGTGAACATTTCAGTGGTGGCGCCCGCGGCCGTCACGCTCTCTTCGCCCGTTGTTTCCAATGGCCAGTTCCAATTCACGTACAGTGCAGACGCGGGACTTCGTTACGTGGTTGAGAACTCCTCCAACCTGGTGAACTGGTCCTCCCTCACGACCAACACCGCCTCCGGCAGCACCGTGCTCTATGGCGAAGCGTTCGATGTAAATGTGCTGCGATTTTACCGCGTGGGCCGCCTGCCCAATCCGTGATGGCCGCTTGACGCATCGGATTTCTCAAGAAAAACTGTTATCCATAGAATCGGACTGATCTCTCGCCACGAAACATCGCAATGAAGCAAGAGCCAATGAAGCACGAGGACGATTCCATCATCGAATACAGGTCAACCTTTACGCGGCGCCGGTTTCTAAAGAACTTCGTCGTGGGAACAGCGGTTTCCTCTTTCATGGGGCGAGGGTGGCTGGGAACCCTGGTGGCGGACTGCCAGCCTGTTCAACAGGGTGCGGGCATTTTGCGGGTCAACGTCAGCGGTTTTTCGGCGTTGCAAAATGAAAATGGCTCGGTGCGTCTGACGCTCAATGCCTTCTCGCTGACCGGACCCTCAGGCGCGTTTTATCCGGTGTTGGTGAATCGCGGGGCGAACAACCAGTTTTTTGCGCTCAACACGAGGTGCACGCACATGGGGTGCGTCGTTCCACCTTTCGACGCAGCGGCGGGAGCCAGCGTTTGCGCTTGTCACAGTTCGAGGTTCCGGATCGACGGCACGGTCATTCCCGGGAGCCTGGCCCAGCGTGCACTTCAAAGTTTGCCGGTGTCGTTCGACGGCGTGGATCTGCTCTGCATCGAAATCGCAAATCTCGGTTATACAGTCAGCGAGACCTTGGTCCAGAGCGGGGCAGCAGCGCGTTTTCAATTGCAATTTCCCACGCGGACCGGCGTGAAATACCAGGTGCTCTTTCGCCAATCCCTTCTTGGCGACGCGGGCGTGGTCGTGCCATTCGCAACGACGATCGGGGGCGCGGCCACCTCAATGGTCCTGACGGGCAATAATGCCGTCGCGACGTTGTTTGTCGATCGCACCTCGGATGCCGGCTTCTACTCAATCGCGGTGCAGGTTAACGCCGCTTAGTACCGTGACAAAGAAATTTCGATATATGTCAGGTAGGGCGCGTCACTCCGTGCGCGCCGCAGACTCGAATCCGTTCCCCGATCGGCGCGCACGGAGTGACGCGCCCTACCCTGCCGAAATCTCCGTGTTGTCGTACTGGTGTCATGAATTGGCGTGACTCCGATTGAGCGGCGCTCACAATGCCGCATGGTCATTTTGTTCGTCGCCACGAGAAATGCGCACAAGATACAGGAGATTCGCGCCATCCTCGGCAGGCGTTTTCAGTATCTCACCCTTGACACTTTTCCGGGCGCGCCGGAAACGACCGAAGACGCGGACACATTCGCGGGCAACGCGACGAAAAAAGCCGTGGAACTGGCCGGCTGGCTGGCGCAGCAGAAGACGGAACACGGAAGGTGTAACGCGGAACTTTATGTCCTGGCGGACGATTCAGGGCTGGAGGTCGATGCGCTCAACGGCGCGCCGGGCGTCCATTCAGCTCGTTTCGCGGCGATCGGGGAAAGAACACCCCGAACTTTCTGCGCGCATCGCGCCCCTGTACCTGACGGCCAACCCCCTCACCCATCCCTCTCCCCCTCCGAGGGGGAGAGGGTGCCCGACTCGTCCGCCGTAGCCTTGGCGAAGGCGGAAGGGCGGGAGAGGGGAAGGTTCATGGGCAGTGGAAACGGTCGGTCCGCGCGCGGGTCCGGCAACGCGCCGGACCGCGCCAACAACGCCAAACTGCTCCATTTGCTGAAGAACGTTCCGGTGGAGAAACGGACGGCGCGCTTTCGCTGCGTGCTCGCGTTGACAGCGGTTTTGCCGGAAGCGCGAAGAGGTTCTTCGCCCGTTTGTTACGCTGACGAACTTGAGCTGCAAACCGAATTGTTCGATGGCGTATGTGAAGGGCATATCGGCTTTGCTCCGCAAGGGCAGGGCGGCTTTGGCTACGATCCGCTCTTTATTCCCGACGGTTATCAGCAATCGTTCGCCGAGCTGGGCGAGGAGGTGAAAAACAAGTTGAGCCATCGCGCCAAAGCCTTGGCGGGCCTGCGCGCGCGTCTCGTGAACCGATGAAAATTCCGGGCTGGAGCATCCGACAAGGCACATTCCGAAAAGGGAGGGACGGCGCGCCGCCGTTCCTGATTTTCGGACCGGCCACATGCCGGCCCTCTCCATGAACCCGGTGGGGCGAGACTCCGTCGAGCCCTAAATTTCTGCCCCTCGGAGGTCACG
The DNA here is from genome assembly GCA_003218935.1 of Verrucomicrobiota bacterium. Classification (GTDB taxonomy): domain Bacteria; phylum Verrucomicrobiota; class Verrucomicrobiia; order Limisphaerales; family AV2; genus AV2. The sequence goes on along the minus strand of QHPA01000272.1, from coordinate 1,543 downwards.
GCTCGACGGAGTCTCGCCCACCGTTCATGGTCCCAATGCATGCGCAAAAGCGAAAGGAAGCTGCCCATGAACCGCATCCCCGTAGCGGCGTCTCGGCAGAGTGCCGCAATTCGCGGGAACAACAGCCAGCGGCGCTCTGCCGGGACGCCGCTACGCTACGGTTCATAGGCTTCGCTCAACGCGGAGCAAGATACCCGCGGATAAATTGTTCGTCGCCTGGTCCGGCAAGGATGTAGGCTTTGTCGCCCTGGCTCCAGCTCGCGGCGGTCAGTCTTCCGATTCTGGTGAACTGCGGTTCCGTGGCGGCTGGTGCGTCGGGCAAATCGGAGCGGTTGGCCACGAACAGATAAAGGTTGTTGTGATTGTGATTGCCCAAATCAAAGCAAACCATGGAGACTTTCCTGTTGTGCCAGCGCAGCATCGCGCCGCCGTCGCCCGGCAGTTTTTCCAGAGGAGCGGGCAACACGTAGTTGGCATCGGCCTGGTGCGCTGCCAGATACTGGCGTATCTCGCTGAGATTGGTCGTCGTTATGTCCATGGCATAGCCCCGCTGCGCGTTTCGGACCACCCTGTTTCGGAAGGCGGCAAAACTTTTGTCCTCGCGCGTCGGTAACTTGAAGTAAACCAGGCCAAACAAGAGGACGATGGCCGCGGCTGCCGCCAGGGCCTGGAACAAAGGGCGCTGCCACCAGACGATGATTCGAGCCGGGTTGTATTCCGCCACGATCTTTTCCCTCAGGTGTTGCGGGACTGCTATTTGTTTAAATCGATCAGCGACAGTTGACTGAAAGGCGCGATGCTGTTCGAACCAGCGACCGAGTTCGCGATCGCGTTTAGCCTGCTCCAGCGCCTCGGCGAACTCCGGATCACCGGCGTCAGTCGTCCCCGGCCGATAACGCATTAAAATTTCTTTGGCTTGCCGGCTATCCATGTTCTCTTTTCGAGTTTTTGGCCGGCAACTTTTCGTCGGTCAAAATCTGCTGCAATTGCGCGATCCCCCGCGAGATGCGCGATTTCACTGTGCCAAGCGGGACTCCCAAAATGTCCGCGATTTCCTTATAGGAGTGCTGTTCCAGATAGAAAAGCGCCAGCGGCGCCTGAAAAATCTCCTCCAGTTGCGCGAGCGACTGCAACACCGTCTTCGAATCCAATTCGTTCACGGTGGCGGGCAGGACGTTGGGCAGGTCCTGATCCACCGCGCTCAACTCATAGTGTGGAAACCGGATTTGTCTTCGTTTCTTCTCCAGGAACTCATGATACAAAGTCGTGAAGAGCCACGTCTTGACCTTGGACCGGTCGCGAAGTTGATGGCCTTTACGCGCCCAGGTGTAGAAAGTCTGCTGCGTCAGTTCACACGCCTCGTCTTCGTTTCGGGCCAGACTGAATGCGAACTGATACAGCGTGGAATAATACCGGCTCACAAGCACTTCAAATTCGTGCCGGGCAGTCACGTGACTGTCATTGTCGTTATGAGCCATCGCTGAGCAAATTGTTCCCGCAAACTTCCGAAGCGAAGCAATCGGACGCAAGTCTGACGCCGCCC
>QHPA01000271.1:2098-7261 GCA_003218935.1 Verrucomicrobiota bacterium | reverse complement strand
CAGATCATTGATCCGGCGGTGCGGCCCGGCGCGCAGATCAGCCTGGGCCAAAAGGTCGGAGTGTTGGGGAAGGAAGGCGGCAGCGGTGGCTGGTCGCACTTGCACTTCGATATCACGAGTCGCCAGCCGTCCGGACTGTGGGGCATTCAAGAGGGATACGCCTTTTTCTGGGAGGCTTACCACCGTCAATACGCGCCCAAGATCATCGCGGTGGCCCGGCCCCATCATTTCGTTTTCACGGGAGAGAAAGTCGTTCTCGATGGCTCGAAATCCTGGAGCGCGTCCGGCAGGATCACGCGTTACGACTGGACTTTCACCGACGGGACCTCGGCCAGCGGCTCCACGGTCGAACGCACGTATGGTCAGTCCGGCGAGTACAGCGAAATCCTCAAAGTTACCGATGCGCGTGGTGAGGTGGATTACGATTTTGCTGTCGTGCTGGTCATCGACAAGTCCGCGCCGGACCAGTTACCGCCCACCATCCACCCGGCCTTTGCGCCGACGGTGAATATCCGCACGGGAGATCCAGTGACCTTCAAAGTCCGGTCGTTTCGCACGACCGCCGGCCATGAAACGTGGGACTTCGGCGATGGCAGCGAGAAGGTCACGGTGAAATCTGACGGCAACGTGGATCAGCACGCCAAAGATGGCTACGCCGTGACGCAGCATCGTTTTGCCAGGCCGGGCCGCTACCTGGTGCGCGTCGAACGAACGAATGAACGCGGGCAGACGGCCATCGGCCATCTTCATGTGCCGGTCGAAGTGGGCAACAGCAGTGCGGTGAAATAGTCATGGGATCAATCAAGCTTCAGCCCTTGGGGCGGGCTCTGCACCCGGCGGAATTGGTCTGCGCCGATGTCGATACCTTTGCCTTTCGGACGGCGGTGACCGTCGAAATCGATGAATGGAACCGGCAGATTGGCGATGTTGGTTGTGCCTTTGTCGATAACCTGGGTGATTGAGGCGTCGCGGGTATGGAGGAAGTTGCCGACCTCACTGACACGCGTGAGCGCAGGAGGCGTAACGCTGCCGAACCAGCGCGAGATGGGCGCGGTGATTGCGTTCGACAGCACGGGGCCGGTGCCGTTGTTGACCCAGATTGCCTGTCGCAGGTTCCAGAACGAATCGGGGCGCATGTGCACGAGGTTGTTGGCGATGGTGACGTTTTTGGACTCGAAGTTTTTGATCGCCGCGGAGCAATTACTGTGGGCTTGCCAGACGGTGTTGTTGTAAATCTGCGCGCCGTCCGAGTGCAGCACTTCGATGGAGACATCGGCGAAGCCGCCGGAATTCCTGGAGTCGTGGAAGACGATGTTGTTCCGAATGACGCCGCCAGTGTGGCCGGAAATGCTCAGGCCGAGGCCGATGCCGCGGTCGCAGTTGATGATGAGGTTGTTCTCCACCAGCGTGCCGCGCGACCACGACCAGAAATGAACGGCATGCTCGGCGGACGACTGCGACGGGCTGATGATGTTTTTGAAGACGTTCCGGCGCACGATCCAGTCCTTCGCGCCATGGGCGTCGATGCCGCCGATGTCGACCTGCAGGCCGATGCCCGCGGTGTACTCGAGCAGGCAATCCTCCAGCACGCCGCTCTCGGAAAAGAACTTCTCCGGGTCGCTGTTGGCCGGGGTGACTTTAACCATTTGCTGGAACGTGTCGCGGATGACGAGATTACGGAGCACGGTGCGATCGGCGCCGAGAGGCGCTTCGCCATGAATGATAAGCGCATGACTTCCGACATCTTCGAGCGTGAGATCGCTGATCGTCACGTCGTCCGCGCTGACTTGAAAAATGAATTCGGTCTTGCCGCTGCGCATGCCGCTTTCTCCGCGCAAGATGACGGCCTCACGATTGCTTGATTTGCCGGTGATGGTCATGCCATCGCGCGCGAGCCATAGATGCGCCCACTTCAGGTGATACGTTCCGTCTTCGAGGAGGATCGTGGCGTCGGCGTTTGGATTTGCATTGGCCTCCTCGATGGCGGCTTTGAGCGCGTCCACGGTGTTGACCGTGACGGCGGCCGGGAGGCCAGTGACGGAGAGGGGTAAGGCCGTCAGCAAAGCAAAAGCTCGAATTCCGAAATCCGAAGCAAACAAATTCAAAATCCGGATTCCTGATTTGCCGAAACCCGGACGGTCTGTGGCTCTCAAATTTTGAGTCTTTCGCATTCGGATCTGTTTCGGATTTCGGTATTGGGATTTCGGATCTGGTTGCTGCCCCGCCGCGCAGGTTCGATCCGTCTGAGAAGGGATGGCTCGAGGGAGCTTCGTTTGCATCTAAGTCACGATTTGTCCGTTGCCGATGCCGATCCACTTGTAGCTGGTCAGCTCCTCGAGGCCCATCGGGCCTCGAGCGCCGATCTTATCCGTGCTGATGCCGATCTCCGCGCCCATGCCGAACTCGCCTCCGTCGGTGAAACGCGTCGAAGCATTCCAGTAAACCGCCGCGGAATCCACTTCGCTGAGAAACCGCTTCGCGCGAGTTTGGTTGGTCGTGACGATGCTGTCGGAATGCGCCGAGCCGTAATGGTTGATGTGATCGATGGCCTGTTGCACGCCCTCCACGACGCGGACGTTGAGGATGTAATCATTGTATTCAGTGAACCAATCCTGGTCCGTCGCAGGTTGCAGCTCGCAGGTGGCGGGCTGGAGAACGGCGCGTGTTCCGTCGTCAGCCCGGAGTTGGACTTTCTTTTCGGCGAGCCGGCGGTCGATGACCGGGAGGAACTTCCTGGCGATCGCTTTATCGACGAGCAGCGTTTCCATCGCGTTGCAGACGGCAGGCCGCTGGCACTTCGCGTTCAGCACGATTTCCTCAGCCATCTTCAAGTCGGCGTCGGCATCCACGTAAACGTGGCAGACACCTTTGTAATGTTTAATGACCGGGACCTTGGAACACTCGGCGACGGCCCGGATGAGACCTTCGCCTCCGCGCGGGACGCACAGGTCAACAAATTGCGTGAGCGAAAGCAGTTCCTTGATGGCTTCCCGGTCGGTGGTCGGCACGACCTGGATCCCGTATTCGGGCCACAGGCCCGACTCTACACCTGCAGCGTCGGCGCCGCGCGCTGAACTCCTCCGGGCGAACCTGGCGCAAACCTCGCGTCCAGCTCCAGTCATCACACGGGCGATGATTTGATTGGAGTTCAACGCCTCCTTGCCGCCGCGGAGAATCGTCGCGTTGCCTGATTTGAAGCAAAGACTCGCGGCGTCGGCGGTCACGTTCGGGCGCGACTCGTAAATGATGACGATGACGCCGATGGGTGTGGAAATTTTCTGGAGCTTCAGACCGTTGGGGCGGACGCGTTCATCCAGGATTTTGCCGACGGGGTCGGGCAACGCGGCGACTTCGCGCAGCCCTTTGGCCATCGCGGCGACGCGTTTGTCATCGAGTCTGAGGCGATCGAGCATGGCGGTGGAGAGTCCCATCTTCGCAGCGGTGTCCATGTCGCGCGCGTTAGCTTTTTTGATGTCGTCGCGGTTCTGCTCCAGCGCGTCGGCCATCGCGAGCAGGCAGTCGTTCTTTTCCCCTGTCGTCAGTCGGGCCAGCTCGCGCGACGCCGCTTTGGCCTGCCTCGCCAACCGCGTCATCTGTTCCGTCAACGTCATGCGGCGAGTTTAATCGAAAACCAGGAAGTGAAAAGCGGGAAGTTGAGTGAATGGCGGCAGGAGGCGTTCGGACATCTGAGGCTTGAGTTTGATGCGCCAAAGCCTGTTTGACAGGGCCCCGCCGGTCATTTCAACTTTTTCACCAGCACCTTCGATTTGCGGCCGCTCTGTTCGTATTTCTCGCGGCGACCGGTGGGCACCTTGGACTGGAAGTAAGTGAAGGCCTGGGTTGAAAGCGCGAGCAGTTCGCTCAAGCCCATTTCCCGCGCTTTGCTTTCGACGAATTGGATCAGCTTGCGGCCAATGCCCTGGTTTTCGTGCAACGGATTGACGTAAAGACAGGCCAATTCGCCTTTCTTTTGTTCGGCATAAAGGTGCAATGACACGCAGGCGACCGGGTTCCTGTCGATTTCGAAGATGTAGAAGTCGCCGATGTTTTTCTCGATGCTCACGCGGGGGCGTTTGACCAGCTCCTCGGTCTCAACCGCCTTCTTCGTCAGCATCTGAATGGCGCGGATGTCCTTCTTCATTGCCCGACGGATTTGCTGATATTCGTTGGCATAAATCAAGGTGCCGATGCCGTCGTTGGAAAATACCTCGGCGAGCAAACCTTCATCCACGCGTCCGTTGATGATGTGGACGCGTTGCACGCCGGCATGACAGGCGGCGGCGGCGTGAATCGCCTTGGAAAGCATCTCCGGCAGGACTTCCTCTTTATGGTTTGCCAGAATCGCGTCGAGGTCCGCCACCAGCATCTGGCGGATGAGTTGGCCCTGCCTCAACAGGCCGTCATGCGTGGTGATGTAAATCAATTTGATGGCGCCGAGCCCCTTCGCCACTTCCAGCGCGACGCTGTCAGAATTGACGCGATAGGTTTTGCCATCGCCGTCGAAACCGAGCGGCGGCACGACCGGAACGATGCCTTGATTCAGCAGCGTCTGCAGCAGCTCGACATCCACGCGCTCGACCTTCCCCGTGAAAAGATGATCGACGCCCTGGATGATGCCCATCGGGTGCGCGATGATGGCGTTGGTGCAGGCGGCGCGCAGGTCGTTGGCGGAAAGGCCCTCGAGGATTTCATGCGTCAACCGGTTCGCGCCCGTCAGCGCCAGCTTCAGCGTGTCGGCGTCAGTCACTCCCGTGCCTGCGACGTCGCTCGGCTTTACCTTGAGTTCTTCGGCCAGCGCCTTGATTTGCGCCGAGGCGCCGTGGACGAGCGTGACACGGATGTTCAACGAGCGGAGGACAGCGATGTCGAGCAGGATATTGGCGAAGTTTTCGTCGGTGACGATGGCGCCGTCGATGCTGACGATGAAGATTTTCTCGCGGAAGCGCGGGATGTACTGGAGGATGCCGCGCAGGTCAGTCGGTTTCACGTTGAGGTATTCTCGAATGCGTCAGTTTTGTCCGTATCGGATCGAACCACGGATAAGTATTCCGTTTTCGGCGGGATTCAACTTCAATTTTCCGAAACCTCGCTAATCCTGACTGTTCAACCACGAATAAACACGAATGAACACGAATCCGCCCGAATAAAAATGGTCCCGGCGTG
>QHPA01000271.1:0-2089 GCA_003218935.1 Verrucomicrobiota bacterium | reverse complement strand
CGAGTCTTCCGCGCGAAAGGCGCGTGGCGTCGCTTGGGAAACTCGGTTCCCTCCTTTCCTACACTAAAGAATCAAAGTTGAACCGATCGCGTGGAACGCCAGCCCGCGCCTCGGTGTTTGGACTAAACGGCCGCTGGTATAGGACGGCGCCGGGTGAAGCACTGTTGGGAATGAAGTTGCGATTCCAGGTTAGAGGGCTATTATCCAATAACATGGAATTACTTCCAAAAACGGGTCAGTCCCGGCTATTGGCCAATTTCGGCTTGATACCCGGTCTGTCGGACCGGATTCTGCCGCACGGTATGGCGCGCAACTTTCCGGATTTGGGAACACCAGGGGCGATGAATCAACTCGAAGTGACGGAAACGAGAGGTGGTCTGTTTAAGCAGGGCTGGCAAAACGCCGGATTGCCCGCCAACTGCGGCTGGATCGGATCACCGTGCGCAAGATGAGTCCAGCGCCTTTTTCAGCGCGGCCATGCAGCGGTCGTTTTGTTCAGGCGTGCCGACGGTGATGCGAATCCATTCCGGCAATTGATAGCTTCCCATCGGGCGCGTGATGACGCCCAGCTTCTGCATTTCCTCGCACACGCGCTGACCAGCGCCCACGCGGACGAGGACGAAGTTCGCATGGGAGGGAATGAAGTCCAGACCGAGCTGACGAACTGTGTTTTGCAGGTAATTCAGGCCGCTGGTGTTGTTGGCGCGGGTGCGGGCGAGATGTGCCTGGTCGTCCAACGCCGCGAGCGCGCCGGCCTGGGCGATGGAGTTGATGTTGAACGGCTGGCGGACCTTTTCCAGCGCGGCAATCAGTTCCGTATGTCCGATGCCGTAACCCAGCCGCAGCCCAGCCAGGCCGAAGATTTTGGAAAACGTCCGCATCAACAGAAGGTTCGGCTTTTCTCCGGCGCGAATCAGCGGCAGCAAATCAACCGGTTCTTCGAGAAAGTCGATGTAGGCTTCATCGATCACCAGCAACACAGCATCGGGGATCTGGTCTGCCAGCCGGACGACCTCTTCACGCGGCGCGAGTGTGCCGGTGGGGTTGTTCGGATTGGCGACGAAGGTCACTTTCGTGTTGGGGGTGACGGCTTTGAGCATCGCGGGCAGGTCGTGGCCGAAGTTCCTGGCGGGAACGGAAATCAACCTCGCGCCGAACAGGTGTGTGACGATTGGGTAAACCGCGAAGCAATATTGCGATACAACCACTTCGGCGCCCGGCTTCATTAACGCGTGTCCGACGAACTCGATGATTTCATTGGAGCCATTGCCGAGGATCAGGTTCTCCGCTGGGACACCGAGTTTCGATGCCAGCTTTTGCTTCAGGTAAAACGCGTTGCCGTCCGGATAGAGGTGCAGATTCCTCAGGGCTTTTTCCATCGCGGCCATGGCGGCGGGCGAAGGGCCGAGCGGGTTCTCGTTGGAGGCCAGTTTGATGATGCCCTCGGCGGGCAGACCGAGTTCGCGCGCGACTTCTTCGACCGGTCGGCCCGGCTGATAGACCGGCAGAGTCTGGAGCGCCGGGTTGAGAGACAAGGGCAAGGCCATGCTAAAGCGCAGCGAGGATTTTGTTCGCGTCCACGTGGCGGGCGATGAGGTCGCGGATCAGCGCGATCTTTTGCGTGTCGTCGGGCCGGATTTTGACGGTCAAATCATGGACCTTCGAAGCTACGTAATAACTGTCGTCCGCGACGGAAAGAACCGGAAACGGCAGTTTGCTGATGACCTTTTGCGCTTCCTTGCTCGGCCTGAGGTTGCGCGTCAGGATCATGCCGGCCAATCCGCCGTCGGCCTCGCCGGAAAGAGTCGTGGCCACCGCGAGAATGATGTCCTCCCGGTCGCCCGGCGTGATGATCAGCACGCCTTTTTTGAACAGGTGCAGGGCGTTTTGGACGCCCATCGCGCCGATGAGGACTTCTTCGACGGCATTATGAAACTGGTCCGTGTGGTTCAGCACTTCGGCGTTGAACTCCTCGCGGATCAGCTCCATGGTCGGTTGCGACAGGATCGGCTGGTGGGGCACGACGCCCAGCAGTTCGAGTCCCTTTCGTTTCAAACCGCGGCGGGCGAATTCGGTAATGGAATCAATT
>QHPA01000270.1 GCA_003218935.1 Verrucomicrobiota bacterium | reverse complement strand
CGGATGAGGGGAGAGAGAAGGGTGAGGGGAGCCGCTTTGAGATTTCCAGCCAGGCCGAAAAACCCGTGGTGGAATACTCGTTCGGCCGCCAAAACTGGTTTGCCAACCACGCCGCCGAACATTTCACCGCGCGGGAGAAGGTCGCGATCTTCGATCAAACCGGCTTCTCCAAATTCCTCTTCAAAGGCCGCGATGCCATGAACGTTTTGCAGCGGCTTTGCGGCAACCAGGTTGACGTCGCGGTTGGCAGGACCGTTTACACGGGTCTGTTCAACGAACGCGGCGGCTTTGAGAGCGACCTGACGCTCGTTCGCCTGGCCCGCGACGAATTCTACCTCGTCTCCGGCACCGCGCAGTCTGTCCGCGACTTTGATTGGATCGCGCGTAACATTCACCGCGACGAGCACGCCGAGCTGGTCGATGTGACCGGCAGCTTCGGTGTGCTGGGCGTCATGGGGCCGAACGCGCGCACGCTCCTCAGTCGCGTGACCGATGCCGGCCTCTCGAACCGCTCGTTCCCCTTCGGCACCGCGCAGCAGATCAGCATCGGTTTTGCGACAGTGCGTGCCGTGCGCATCACCTACGTCGGCGAGCTCGGCTGGGAACTCCACGTGCCGATGGAGCAGCTCGCGCTTGTTTACGAAACGTTGACGGAAGCCGGCGCGGACCTCGGCCTCGCGGACGCCGGTCACTACGCGATCAATTCACTGCGACTGGAAAAGGGTTATCGCGCCTGGGGCGCGGAACTTTCGCAGGACGACACACCGCTCGAAGCGGGACTCGCGTTCGCCATTGATTGGAGCAAGCCGTTCCTGGGCCGCGAGGCTTTACTGAAGCAGAAAAAGGCGGGCGTGAACCGGCGCCTTGCGATCTTCATCCTGGCGCATCCGGAACCGATGCTCTGGGGAGGTGAACCGATCTATCGCGACAGCGAACCGGCCGGCTACACAACCTCCGGTTCCTACGGCCACACTGTCGGGGGCGCCATCGCGATGGGTTACGTCAACAACCCGGGGGGGGTGGACGCCGATTTTGTTCGTTCGGGTCGATACGAGATCAATGTCACCGGCGAAAGGATTCCAGCCGCGGCATCTCTCCAAGCGCCCTATGACCCGAACCGCAAACAAATTCTCGCCTGAGGCTGCCGGCTTGAGAGTCAGCGTCCGATGCCCGTTGGATCGTTGTCCTCCCAGCCACGACGGCTGTGGTACTTCCACCAGTCGATTTCTTTAGGGTTGCGTTTCTCAAAGCCGGCGTGGGTATCAGCGAAGACAAGATTGAGACCGAAGTGATGCGGAGAGGTTAACGGTGTCCAATAAGGCATTTCCCACACCAGGACCGCCGATGTCGGATTAACGACGTCGGTGGTCTTGCGTCCGCTGACCGGTCGTTTCTCTTCATAGGTCGCATTATCCTTTTTCAAATAGATGTGATTCCAAACGTAAGTGACATAATCGTTGTCTTTGAGCATGGTTTGGAATCCGGGGACCTGCGGGTCTTTTCCCCGGATGCCGGAGGGACAGACGTAGATGCCCGTCGTCGGTGCCGTCGGTTTGGACGTACTGCCGCCGAGGCGGTTTGTGCCCGTGTTCCTGCCGATCAGAGGTTCGAGGAGCTGCGGCAGGTAGTCGGCGCCCAGGCGATGGTCATCGCCCCAGGCTTTCCCCCAGCTTCGGCAGAGAGGGAAGCGCTCGCCGTAGTCGCTCCCATACATCGAAACTCCCAGGCCGATTTGCTTCATGTTGTTCAGACATTGAATCTCCACTGCCTGGCTCTTGGCTTTGGCAAGCGCGGGCAGCAGCAGGCCGGCGAGAATCGCGATAATAGCAATAACCACCAAAAGTTCGATGAGCGTGAAAGCCTGGCGCAACCGCTCGGCCGGGCGGGGGTTCGCCCTTCGGAAAGCTGCGATCATTTTCATGCGGTTCAACCCTGGCATTTGCCGAAGCACAGCAAATCGGATTCGCAAGCACAGTGCGATGCCTCTTATTACAAGTCAACCGGACAAAATGCGTGTCCTGGCGCGTTCACGGGCAAAAGGGTGTCACAAACGATTAGAAATTTCTTTGTCCTTCGCACGATGCGGGCGCACACCATCGCCGCTGAATTAAATACGCTCGAAGTATCGTTGCCGTTCCCAGTCCGTGACCGCCTGGTCGAACGCTTCGACTTCCAAACGGGCCGTGTGCGCATAAAAATCCACGACCTGCTCGCCAAAAGTTTCGCGGGCGAGCTTGCTTTGATCGAGCAAGTCCGCCGCTTCGCGCAGTGAGCTCGGCAAGGCGCGCAATTGGGGATCGACGTAGGCGTTGCCATGGTAGGCGCTGCCGCAATCGAGTCCTTCTTCCACGCCCGCCATCCCGGCGGCAATCATCGCCGCGAACGCCAGATACGGATTTGCATCCGCGCCGGGCATTCGGTTCTCGATGCGGAACGAATCATCGTGCCCCACGACGCGGAATCCGACCGTGCGGTTGTCGTGCGACCAGGCCATCTTCGTCGGCGCCCAGCTCGCCGATTGATAGCGTTTGTAGGAATTGATTGTCGGCGCGAAGAAATAGCACAGTTCCGGCGAATACTTCATCAGGCCGCCAAGAAACTGCCGGAAAAACTTCGACCCCTTTCGGTTTTCCGCGTTCCGCGTTCCGCGTTTGGCTGCGTCCCGGAAAAGATTCGCACCGTCGCGCCAGAGACTGATGTGGATGTGACAACTGCTGCCCACCTCGTTGGCCCGTGGTTTCGCCATGAACGTGATGGACTTCACATGCTGCGCCGCGATTTCTTTGATGCCCTGTTTGAAGAAAACGTGCCTGTCCGCCATTGGCAGCGGTTCGTCATAAACGAAATTCACCTCGTGCTGGCCGCGGCCCCACTCGCCTTTGCTGGATTCGACCGGCACGCGTGCCTCGGTCATCCAGTTGCGCACCGCGCGCAGCGTGAACTCGTCGCGGGCCGGCTGCATCGTGTGATAATCGATCCGGTAATCGCTCGACGGCGTGAGCTGGCGATACTCCGCCTCAAACGCGTCGTGAAAGCTCTCGTTGAAGAGGAAGAATTCCAGTTCGCTCGCGATACGACAGGTCAATTTTTTTTTCGCCAGCGCATCGACCTGCCTTCGCAAAACCGACCGCGGCGCTTCAACCACAAACCTTCCGTCGTGATGCAGATAATCACAAAGCACCAACGCCGTGCCGGATTGCCAGGGCACGAAACGAACGGTCGAAAAATCGGGCCGCATTTCAAAGTCGCCAAAACCTTTCTCCCAGTTGGCCAGCTTGAAGCCGTCCTGCGGGTCCATCTCGATGTTCACGGCGAGCAGATAATTGCACGCGTGCGTGCCATGCTTCACCACGTGGTCGAGGAAAAATTTCCCGGTGAACCGTTTGCCGACGAGCCGCCCGAACACGTCCGGAAACGCCACGATGACGGTGTCGATTCCTCCGTCTTTAATTTTGGTCCTGAGAGTTTGGAGGTTCATAATGTTGCGTGACGCGGTTGTTCTGACTTCGGGGTCTTTCTCCGGCCTGAACTCGAATGCGCACCGGCGAGCCCTCGCGGACGACATCGAGTGTCATCACCTGCCCGGCGGGTCTTGTTTAAATTTTTTCATGAAGCTCCTGCAAAGTCAATATCATCGGGCTGTCGATCGCCACCACCCCATCGCCGGCCCGCAAGCCGGTCTTGTCGCCTGGACTTTCCGGAATGACCTGTTTGATCGGCGCGTCGAAATCGCCGAAATTTTCGTCCTGGATTGAACAATGCTTGATCTGCCACGGCAATCAGGTAATCTCGCGCCATAAATGCTGCATTAGAAAACCGATTCCGACCGGCAAATCGCCTTGCAGAGCAAAAGCCCATCCACTAAGGTGCCTGCATGCAACCAGTGAAGAGGAACATCTAACGG
>QHPA01000341.1 GCA_003218935.1 Verrucomicrobiota bacterium | reverse complement strand
GCTGCGTTTGCGTCGTCGCGCGCAGTTGCGCACGCCCAGCTCACCCAGTGGGAATTTCGCGACCGCGGCGTTGCGTCCGCTCGCCAGCGAAGAAAGGTATGCGGCAGAAAAGGCGATGCCGGCAACCAGCAGGAGCGCACCCGCACTGAAGAATAGTTCGGCATTTGACGTGGCCTTTTGCCAGAGTGCCCAACCCATCGAGGCCAGCGCCGCAGACCCGGCGATGCCTCCTACCAGTTTGTCGCGATTTCCTTTTTGAGCTTTAAGATTTGAGATTTGAAAGTCAGGATTAGCCCCTTCGGCCAGCAACTCGCGCGCGGGCTGCTGCGCCTGCTTGCGCAGCGCAAGCCAGATCGTCAGCCACGCGACCAAAACCGCTGCTACAGCGCCGATCGCCAGTGTCTTCGGCTCGGCATGGTAACGGAGCGTCGAGGTTTGCACCGCATCGCGCCAAATGGTTGAAAGGCCAAGCAGCATTGCCCGCGCATACCAGATGCCGCCGCCGACACCGATGAGCCCGCCGACCAACGCCAGCGCGCCACCTTCGAGCAGCAACAGCCGTCGCACCTGCCGCGGCGTGAAGCCGAGCGCGAGCAGCGTGCCGACTTCCGTCGCGCGCTGTTCGATGCCGAACTGAAACAGCAGCGCCATCAACAACAACGCGGCGGCGATGAGGAAGAAGCTGAAGCCGAGAAACAGCCCGCCGAAATCCTGCGATTGCTCGGCGGCTGCGAGCGCTTGTTGCCGCACCGGCTCGAAGCTCAAGCCGATGGAAGCCGGGTTAAGCGCAGTGACAAGTTTTTTTTCAAGTTCCGCCCTGGTCTGCTGAATGGAATCTACAATCATGGCAGCGACCGTCGGTTCCGTCGGTGCCGCCGCCGCCGGGACTGGCCTGGCCTCGGGAGAGAGTTCAATCGGTATCGTCGAGCGCAAACTGCGAGAGAACAGCTGCGCGGGGAACCGATACCTCACCGCAGTCAGGTTGCCGAATCGGCTAGCCCACAACGATTGTCCGGCAGCGAGAGTTATGAACGCCTTCGGCGTGCCGCGATAGTTCTTCCAGTAATCCTCGTCTTTGGGCCGGATACGTTCGAGTTTGACCGGCAGACTGGGGTCCCAGTCGCGCGTGCTCTCTGCCTTTTCGATACCTGGAAAATCAGGCATCAGATTGCGGTCCGCCGCCGCGCCAGACATGGGGACGACGGCGCGCACTGTGAATTCGTTGGTTCGTTCTTCGAGCCGCCGTGAAAGGCCGATGACGTAGTAGCTCAACGCGAGTTTGTCGCCCGGTTTCGCGTTCAGGTCGTCAGCAAGCCACTGGTTGATGAGGATGTCGTCGTCGCGCATATCCGGCGGAACCACCGGCGCGCCCGTCGCGGTCACCATCGAATACGGCGCGGCGCGGTCGCCGCGGCGCAGTTCGTTCACGAAATAAGTGAGAACGCCCGTTGCATTCGTCGCTGCCCTGAGCGCGGTGTCGGCAACCGGGGGGTCGAGAAATACGCGACTGGTGCGCAGTTCGAGCGCGTTGACATCGGGTAGGGCCCGCAATTCGAGTTCGGCATCGGATAGTTTCCAGGTCTGATGCAAAGCGACGTTGGCTTGAAGGATGGCCCAGGGCTCTTCGTCGGTGCTCGCCAGCAGCAGATTGGCGCGGCCCGGCAGTTTCAATTGCTCCTGCAGTGCGGTCAGGGAAACGAACGCGTTGAACGGCGCGACCTGGCTGGCCTGAAAACCGAACCTGCCAAACTCCGCGTCCGACGCTACGCCGGTGACTTTGAGTCGCAGCGACACGGAGGAATCCTCCTGCGGCGAAATGGGCGCTTCGCGGGAAAGCTTGCCTGGTTTGGCGACGCGCAGCACGACGCTATCGCCTGTGGTCGCTTTGAGCTGCCTGGCGAGCGGTTGGTTGAGGATCACTTCGTCGGCGGAAGGCGATTTGAACGTCGGCAGTTCTTCGCTCAGCCGCCAGAAACGGTCATCGACGCCAAGCACTTGCGCGCGATTGGCGCGGGCCGAGTCGTCAGGCCTGCTCGCAGTCGCCGGTAACGCGATGGCGGAAGCGACTGTTCCCTCAATGAGTCCCTTGTGGGCCAGCTCGTCCGAAAGCGCCGCGCGGAAAAAACGGTCATTGGCAGCCAGCGCGATTTGTACTCTGCCCAGCCGTGCGAGCGCCATATCGCGTAAACTGCCGCGTACCGAATCACCTACCACCAGGGCGCCAATCATTACGGCGCTGCCGACGGCCGCGCCGAGCAGCGCGCCGAGGTGCGACCGAGCGTGAAAGCGCAGACTGCGGAAAATGAGGGTCCGGAGGGTCATAAGCTCCAAATCCCAAGCGCCAAGCTCCAATGAAATCCCAAGTTCCGAGGCTCAACCCCCAGAAACGGTGTGGTGGCCGTGACTTTTGCGCTTGAAGCTTGGAGCTTCTCTGGTGTTTGCAGCTTGGTCATTGGAAATTCGTCATTTCCCATTTTCGGACGCCAGCCTTCCATCTCGCAACTCGAGCACCCTTCCCATTCGCTTCGCCAAATCGAGCGCGTGTGTCACGACAATCAGCGTCACGCCTTCTTCCTGGTTCAATCGCACCAGCAGCTCCGCAAGGTTCCGGGCCGAGGCGCGGTCGAGCGCGCCCGTCGGTTCGTCGGCCAGCAACAATTTCGGCTGATTGATCAGCGCGCGGACAACCGCCACACGCTGGCGTTCGCCGCCGGATAGTTGGCCGGGGCGATGCGTGAGCCGCGCGTCGAGACCAACCTTGGCCAGTAACCGTTTCGCACGCTGCTCGGCGGTTTCGGTAGAGCGCGGTGTCCCTGCCGCGCCGCCTTCGACGGGCCGAGGACTGCCCGCCCTGCCTGTTTTGGCCAGTGTGGGCACCAGGACGTTCTCCAGTACGGTGCACTGCGGCAGGAGATGGTGCGCCTGAAAAATGATGCCGATTTCACGATTGCGCACGGTGGCGAGTTGCACGTCATCGAGCCGGCTCAAATCCTGGCCGTCGAGCAGCACCTGGCCGCTGGTGGGCCGGTCGAGTGTGCCGATGATGTTCAGCAGCGTGCTCTTGCCCGAACCGGACGGCCCGACGACGGCGACCGATTCGGCGCGCCCGATTTCCATCGAGATGTCCCGCAAAACCGAAACCGCCTCCGCGCCCGTGGGCGATTCGTAACGCTTGCTCACCTCAGTCAGTCTCAGCAATGGCGATGGCATGATGCAGTTTTAGACGAAATGGCGAGAGAGTCGTAGAGAAGTTTGAACATTTATTTAATGTGAGACGGCAGAGTCCCTGCCTGGAGAGGCTGGAAACCTGTCCTACCTTTGCTTCAACCACCGCTTTGCCTTCATTTCAAATCGCGGCAGTGTTCCGTGCGCGACAGCCGACACCGGCACGCGCAAGGTGAAGGCAACTTCAAACGCCTTTTCCAATCGCTTCACAACGCCTGACGGATCGGCGCAGCTTGCCGTCGGCTCAATCTGGACGCTGAGTTCGGTCAGCGAACGCGCGTCGCTTACGGTGACCTGGTATTCCGCCACGTCGCCGCAGGCGCGGATGATGTCTTCGACCGCGCTGGGGAAGATGTTCACACCGCGCACGATGATCAGGTCGTCCACACGTCCGAGGATGCCGCCTTCCAGCGCCACGGTGTGGCGACCGCAGGCGCATGGAGTTCCGCGTTCCGCGTTCCGCGGTCCGAGTTTGACGAGGTCGCCGGTGCGATAGCGGAGCAGCGGCGAACCGATGCGGCCGAGAGTGGTCAGCACAAGTTCGCCGATTTGCCCGAAGGCCGCCGGTTTGCCCGAAGCCGGTTCGACGACTTCGGCGAAGTAAGCCGGTTCGATGAGGTG
>QHPA01000340.1 GCA_003218935.1 Verrucomicrobiota bacterium | reverse complement strand
ATTACGCCACCTTGACCATTGCGGGCAACAACCAACCTGCCGACACTCGAACGTGGGTGTCGGTCGTGGCTTCGGACCAACGTGCGTCAGGCTCAGGTGACATTGGCGTGTTCACCGTCAGTCGCACCGGCGGCGGCACGGCGTCGGCGGTGACGGTGCGCTACAGCCTGGGTGGCACCCCGCAGAACGGCGTGGATTATCAAACCTTGCCCGGCTCGGTGACGATTCCTGCCGGCGCATCCTCCGCGGACGTGAAGGTGGTTCCAACAGGTCCTTCGCGATGGCCAATCGACAAGGACGTGTTTTTGATGCTGGAACAAGGCCCGGGCTACATCGTGGGCACGCCCAATTACACCACCGTGACCATTGCGGGCAACAACTGATCTTCCGACAATCGAGCGTGGGTGTCGGTCGTGGCTTCGGTCTCGCGTGCGTCAGGGTCAGTTGACCCAGGCGTGTTGATCGTCAGCGGCAAGGGGAGGACCCCCGCAGCGGCGCTGACGGTGAAATATACGCCGGGCGGCAATGCGTAGAACGTAGTGGATTATCGAACATTGAGCGGATCGGTGATGCCCGGCGGTGGGGAAAAGACCCTATTTGTGACGATTCGCGGGAATTCGAACCATTTCAACTATCACAACCGCAGCAGATCGCTGCTACCGGGAAATCGCTGCGCCGTTGGGCGGAAACTTTGTCTTGAGGCAGGGCCGACGGGAGGTTACTTTAAATGCAGCGCAAAAAAGAGTCGATTCCTATCACTCGAAAGGAAAAGAAATGAGAGCCAAACCAACTCTTGCTGTCTTGCTTTTGAGTCTGCTGCTTTGCGCATGCAAGTCGCCGAAGCAGCCAAACCTTGGCGAGCCGCTGGCGGATCTGTCGCGGGCGGAACGCGCGCAATTCGAGGAAGGCAAGAAGGTTTTCGAGCGGGTTTTCACGCCGCAGGACGGCCTTGGGCCGTTGTTCAACGCGAATTCCTGCGCCCAATGTCACGAAGCCCCGGTGGTCGGCGGCGTGGGCGATGAAATTGAGATTCATGCCACACGGTTCGTCGCTCCGAACTCTTGTGATCCCCTGTTCGATCAGGGAGGGCCGGTGATCCAACAGAATGCGACTCCGTTGCTGCAAGCCAAAGGGATAATGAAGGAGCAAATCCCGCCGGGCGCCACCGCGCAAGCGCACCGCTCTACGCCCCCGCTGTTTGGTTTCGGGCTGGTGGATGCCATCCCCGAAGCAACTATTCTCTCACACGAACCTCGCCACGGCGCCAAGGGCGAGGGAATCGCCGGCCATGCCAACCGCACGATTGATGGGCGGGTCGGACGGTTCGGTCGAAAGGCCGCGGTGGCCGCACTGTCGGATTTCAACGCGGGCCCGCCAGGCACCGATCCGGCGCCGGACCCTGAAATCACCGTCGAAGACATCGAGAAAGTGACCGCATTCACCCGATTCCTGGCGCCTCCTCCTCAGCAGATCTTCACAAACCATACCGACTTGCACCTCGCCCGGCGTGGCCGGAAGCTTTTCGCGCATCTGGATTGTGTCGTGTGCCATCTGCCGAAAATGAACACCGGTCCGAGCACCAGCAAGGCCCTGCACAGGAAGACCCTGGCGCTGTATTCGGATTTAATGGTGCATGATATGGGGTCCGCACTTGCCGACATCTGTCTGGAGCAGGCACATCCGTCGGAGTTCCGGACGGAAATGCTGATGGGACTGCGCTTCCGCGAGCAGTTCCTGCACGACGGGAGCGCCAAAACGGTGCAGGAAGCCATCGAGCGCCACGACGGAGAGGCCCGCAACTCGCGGGACAGGTTCAAGGCACTGACAGAAAAGGACAAGCAAGCGCTGCTGAAATTCCTGGAAACAATTTAAACGGAGCGAACGATGAAAATGATAACTTGGTTGTGGACGATGGTCGTGGCGGGTTCACTGGCGGCTGCGACGCAGGCATCAGAAGTGGACCAGTTAAAATCCGACCTGATTGGCCAGTGCATGGGCGGCCGGGAGAAATGCTGGAAGTTTCAGTCAGTTGACCAGATCAAAACGCTGACGATCCAGAAGAAAACCGAAGACTCGCAAAAACGTGTGTACACCATCGTGCTGCAATTGCAGGCGGCAAAAGCCGGCGGCAAATACTCTGCGGATGCGCGGGTCGAATACACGAAAGCAGCCACGGGGTGGAAAATAAAGCAGGTCGGGCTGCTCTCGCTTAAGAAGGTTGAATAACTGCGTTCTTCCGATGCACCACCGAGCGGGATGAAAGCCCGAAAGACGTCCACCCCGGGCAATCGAACCGGAGTGAGCGCCGCCCTGGGTCAATAAACCAACAAATCGACCAAGCCCCTTTGAACAAAGCCATCTTTTCCTCCGTCGCCACCACCTTTCTCCTGCTCACCGGCTACGCTGGTCCGCAGTACGCGGCCAGCGCCAGCGGATCCCACTTCGTCTCCTTCGGCACGAACAAAGTCCACTACCTGATCGAAGGCAAAGGCAGTCACACGATCGTGTTTGTCCACTGCTGGGCAGGCAACGCCGATTTCTGGCGCGAGCAAGTGCCGGAGTTGGCCGGGCACGCGCGGCTCATCCTCGTGGACCTGCCCGGCCATGGCCAAAGCGACAAGCCGCACGTCGAGTACACCATGGACTTCTTCGCCAGCGCGGTGCTGGCCGTGATGCGCGATGCGCACGTGGACAAAACCACGCTCGTCGGCCACAGCATGGGCGCGCCGGTGATCTGCCGCATTTACAAGCAAGCGCCCGAGAAAGTCGCCGCGCTCGTGGCCGTGGACGGCACCCTGCGCCGGCCCAAAATGTCGCCCGAACAAGCCGAACAATTCATCGCGCCGTTTCGCACACCGGAATATCGCGAGCACACCAGGCAATTCCTGGGCACCATGTTTCCCATTCCTGGCACCGAAGCCTTGCGCGACCGCGTCGTGTCCGAACTTCTCGCCACACCGCAATACGTGATGCTCGGCGCGATGGAAGGGATGTTCGGCGCGGACCACCCCGATTGGGACTTGAAAAAAGTGACCGTCCCCGTCCTCGTCATCAACGCCCCAAACCCGATGTGGAGCGATGAATACAAAGCTTACGTCCGTTCCCTTTCGTCGAAGACAGACTACCGCACGATAGATGGCGTGGGGCACTGGCTCATGTTGGAGAAACCCGCCGAGTTCAACGCCGCGCTTACTGACCTGCTGCTCAAATTTGATTTGATCGCGAAGTGAACCATTCGCTGGTATTCAATATTTTTCTATGGTTCCGGATTATTCGCCAACAATCATCCACTCGATATGAAAAAATGCTCATTTGGAATTCGCGGTCTTCTCGTGTTGTCCGCCGCAATGTCGGTCGCCGCCAGTGACTGGCCGCAATGGCGCGGGCCGGAGCGAAACGGGATTTCCCGGGAAACCGGTCTGCTTAAGGAATGGCCGAAGGACGGACCGAAACTGCTTTGGAAAGTATCGGCTGCCGGCCGCGGCTACGCGACGCCCGCCGTGGTTGGCGAGCGGCTTTACCTGCTCGGCAACGACGGGCTGGACGATGAGTTCGTTCAGGCGCTCGAGGTCAAGGACGGTAAACGGGTTTGGCAGACGCGCCTCGGCAAGGTGGGAAATCCGCGGCAACAGCCGAATTTTCCCGCCGCCCGCTCCACGCCGACGGTCGAGGGTGAGTTCCTTTATGCGCTCGGATCGGATGGCGATCTGGCCTGCGTTGAGCTCGGCACGGGCAAGGTGCGCTGGCAAAAAAATCTCCGAACTGACTTCGGCGGCAAGCCCGGCAATTGGGCTTACTCCGAGTCGCCGTTGATTGATGGCGACTCGCTCTTGTGCACGCCGGGCGGCAGCACGGCCACGCTGGTCGCGTTGAACAAGAACACGGGCGAGGTCATTTGGAAGCGCGCGCTGCCGGAAGGCGACGAAGCCGCCTACGCTTCCGCCATTATCGTCGAGGTTGGCGGCGTGAAGCAATACGTTCAACTCCTGCAAAAGGGCCTCGTGGGAGCGGAGGCGAAGACGGGCAGGTTTCTGTGGCGTTACGGGAAACCGGTGAGCCGTTACGGCGCAAACATCCCGACGCCGCTCACCAGTGACGGTTACATCTACAGCGCCGCGGCCGGCACCGGCGGCGGTGTCGTAAAACTGAAGGTCAACGGGGGAACCGTCGAGCCGGAGCAGGTTTATTTCGAATCGAAATTTCCCACGGCAATTGGCGGCGCGGTGAAAATCGGGGATTTTCTGTATGGCACGACTGCTGAGGCACTGCTCTGCGCCGAGTTCGCCACGGGCCAGGTGAAGTGGGAAGACCGCGCGCTGGGCGCGGCGTCGCTTTGCTATGCCGACGGACGTCTTTATCTCCACGGCGAAAACGGTGAGGTGGGGCTGGTCGAGCCCGGACCGGAATCGTATCGTCAGAAAGGACGTTTCACGCCGCCGGACCAACCTAAGCACGCCAACGAGATGGAGAAGGCGTGGGCCTATCCTGTGGTGGCCAACGGCCGGCTTTACATCCGGGACCACGGCATGCTCTGGTGCTACGACGTCAAGGCGGCCCGGTCGTAGTCGGCAGTGTCCTTGGCCGGCAGCGTCGCGTGTCCGCACACGATCGCGCGCTGAGGACAGCGCACACTCAATCCGAGTCAGGACATTGGGATTCCTCCTCGTTCTCGTCCTCGTCAGCCTCAAGGTTTTTGAGGACGAGGATGAGGACGAGCGAAATTCCCGCGATCAGCGACACATTTTTTCAAGCACTTACGTCGGAAGCTGGAAGAATCGAGACATATTATGCATCGCCAAAAAACCGGCGCTCGCGCGGAATACCGTCAGCAGGAAACCCAACGCATCAAGGACTCAGCCAGCCTCGCTGACAAGTTTCCGCGCCTGAAGTCCTTGACAGTGGATCTGACCTACTACGATCCCAAAGGTGTCACGAGGAGCAGTCAAATCAAGTACAAGGTCAACATCGCTAATGCCAAGTCGGTGTTCCGCTTCGATTGCCTCAACAACGAATGCGTTCGAGGCGACTTTGATCTGAGTGAAGAGCTTGCCAATGCTATTGCCGCACATCGCACATCCGCGATCGGCGAAATGTGCTGCCAAGGTTGGCGCAGCAAAACAACCATCGGCACGGTGCAGTGCCACAATATCCTGCGCTACACGCTTAGCCTGGGATATTGAATTGGCCGGATTTGGCATGGCTGGCGCGCTGCCCTGGGTCCAGCGCTGTCAACACCTCGCACAATGCTGCCAGCCGCGGCGCCGCAACACCGGCTTTGCGCGCCTGCAGCAGCGGCTCCAGAAACATGCTCTCCAACTCCAAGGGCTGGCCCCGCTCAAAATCAATCAATGTCGACGCCTGGTAAGCGCCCATGGTGCGGGTCCGTTCAATTTGTTTGTCCACGACCGATTCCGAAATCCTCAAGCCGAGCGCGTTGGCGGCGGCGATGACTTCCAGCATCAATTCACGAACGAGTCTTCCCCAGCGCAAGTCAGCCAGCAGTCTGTCCGTCGGCAAACATGGACGCGGCGCCACACACGGCCGGACTACGCCGCCCGCCACGGCGTCGTAACCCGCAGCGCTGGCGGCATGGCGGAACATCGAGGCCAGCTCGTGCGTGCGCGGCTCCGGCCAGCGCTGGTGTTCGCCCATGACAATTGTCCCGTGCGCGAGGTGATGGATCACCCCAGGTTCCACCCGGTTAAGACAGACAAAGCACAATCCTCCCAGGATCTTTTCGGGACCGAACAAAGCAGCCATTTGGGCCTCGTTGCCCAAGCCATTTTGCAGGGTCATGACCGCTGTGTTTGCGCCAACCAGCGGAGGAAGCAATTGAGGAAACTGATGGTTGGCGGTGGTTTTCAGTCCGATCAGAACGAGGTCGCAAACGCCAATCTCCGCCGCCGCGCGGGCGCATTTCGGCTGAACGTGAAAATCGCCTTCTACGCTTCGAACCCGCACGCCGTTGCGCCGTACCGCCTCGTAATCGGAGCGCAACAGGAAGTGGACTTCCCGTCCGTCGCGACCCAGTTTCGCGCCGTAGTAACTGCCCAGCGCGCCGCAGCCCACCACGCCGATTTTCATGGGACAATGAGTTCAAGGAGCGAGGAAGGGCGTCGAGCAGATTACTGCCCTCCCCTCCCTTACTCCCTCACTCCGGTTCCCGGAAACAAAAAAGGGCACCCTGAAATTTCACGGCGCCCGGGGAAATCGAGATCGCTTACTTGGCGTTGAGGATGGCGTCCTTGGCAGCCTTGGCGACGCGGAATTTGACGACGCGCTTGGCCGGAATTTGAATCTGTTCACCGGTGGCGGGGTTGCGTCCGATCCGGGCTTTGCGGTTCACCAGCACGAGCTTGCCAAGGCCGGGAAGGGTGAAAGAGTTCTTGGCGTTCCGGTAAGCCAATTGCGCGATATGCTCGAGAATCTCCACCGCCTGCTTCTTGGTGATCTCGGCTTTGACGGCAATTTCTGCTGCGACTTGAGATTTGGAGAGTGCTTTTGCCATAATTGAATTTTTCTTTTGTTTATTGGTTTAACTGTCGTCTGACTTGCGCGTATTAAAAGATTCACCAACTCTGTGCAAGGAGAAAAATCACATTTTCCCCGCGAGAAATCGGTCGATTTTTCTCCTCTGCCATCGTCCCCGCTCGCTGCGCGCCGCGTTTCTCGTCCCGCGATTTTGCGGAAACGTGAAAACGGTGGCTGTCGAAAAATCGCCCGCGTGGAGCGCAGGCTTGACTTGATGCACGTTTGCCACAACATGCTCGCGTGAGCAGCTTGTTCACGATTCAAGCGGAGTTCCGCTACGAGATCGTTCGCAAAATTTTTGAGGGCGGCATGGGCATTGTCTATGAAGCGGAACAGCACGGCACGCGAGACTTCGTCAAGCGCGTGGCGATCAAAGTCATTCGCCAAAGCTACGCCAACCAGAAGACCTTCATCGAGAATTTCATCGGCGAAGCGAAACTGGTCGCCGACCTGATCCACACCAACATCGTCCAGACCTATCATCTCGGTTCCACCGGCCAGGTTTACTTCATCGCCATGGAACTCATCCGCGGGGCGAACCTCGAACAGTTCATGCAGCAGCTCACGGACAAACACCGCCCTCTCCCCCTGGAACTGGCCGTCTTCATCGTCAGCCGCATCGCGCGCGGACTGGCCTACGCGCACGCGAAAACCGATAAGGACGGCAAGTTGCTGGGCATCGTGCACCGCGACGTGAGTTTCAAGAACATCATGATTGCCTTCGAAGGCGACGTGAAGCTCACCGATTTCGGCATCGCGAAAGCGCGCGGTTTCCTGCAGGACAACGAAGGCGAAGTGGTCGCCGGCAAAGCCGATTACATGAGCCCGGAACAGGCCAGTTTCAAAATCACCGACAAGCGGTCGGACATTTTTTCCGCCGGCATTGTGCTGGCCCACCTGCTCCTGGGCTACAACATTTTCAAAGGCGCCACTCCGGAAGAATCCCGCGACCGCGTCATGACGCTGGCGCTGCCGGATTTTCAAAAGCTCGACCCTCGAATCGACGTCCGACTCAATGAAATCCTCCACCGCGCCCTCGTCCGCGACATCAACCTGCGTTATCCGGACGCGGACGAGTTGCTCTACGAACTGGAGCACTATATTTACCACACAGGTTACGGCCCGACGAACGAGACCCTCGGCAGATTCATTCGCGAACTTTTCGGCCAGACCTCGCCTCAATCCATTTACGAGTCACGCGGCAGCACCATTATTCTGGAACGCACCACGAGCATCGCGCCCCAGCGTCAGTCGTAGATGAAGCGTTCCTCTTCCACTGTCGCGCTCGCGCTGTTGCAGACCCGTTGCTCGCCGGACCCCGAGGCGAATCTGAAAAAAACTTTGCGCGCCGCCGAACGCGCGGCTGGCGCCGGCGCGCAAATCATCTGCACGCAGGAATTGTTTCGCTTGCAATATTTCTGCCAGAGCGAAGACCACAAATATTTCGCGTTGGCCGAACCCATCCCCGGTCCCGGCACCGATGCGCTCCAAAAGCTCGCCAAGAAACACAACGTGGTCGTCATTGCATCGTTGTTCGAGAAACGCGCCGCCGGCGTTTACCACAACACCGCCGCGATCATTGATGCGGACGGTTCGCTGCTCGGTATCTATCGCAAGATGCACATCCCTGACGACCCGTTGTTCCACGAAAAATTTTATTTCACACCCGGCGATCTGGGCTTCCGCGCGTGGCAGACGCGCTACGCCAACATTGGTGTCTGCATTTGCTGGGACCAGTGGTATCCCGAAGCGGCGCGCCTGACCGCGTTGCAGGGCGCGGAAATTCTCTTTTACCCGACCGCCATCGGCTGGCATCCGAGTGAGAAAAAAAAATACGGACAAATACAGCACGACCAGTGGGAAACGATCCAGCGCGCGCACGCCATCGCCAACGGCTGTTATGTCGCGGTGACCAATCGCGTCGGTTTGGAAAAGCCGGGGAATGGCGACGGCATTGAGTTCTGGGGACAAAGCTTCGTCGCGGGCACCTCGGGCGAAATCCTCGCCAAAGCCGCTCCCGACAAAGAGGAGAACCTGATCGTGGCCGTTGGCCTCAGCAAAGTGGATGTCACCCGCACCCACTGGCCGTTCCTGCGCGACCGGCGGATTGACGCTTACGATGGGTTGACCAGGCGGCTGATGGATGGATAAAGCTCGTGAACCGGTTCAACGCCCGGATGCGGAGCGACGGCGCCGAACCAACCCCAGTTGGGAAACACCAAAAAGGTTTGGATTGAATCGGTTCTTGTGGCTGCGACTTTTGATTTTATCCGCCGCTCCTGTTTTCTATTCTCCAGCTCGTGCAGACAGCTTGGATCACCGGCGCGGGCGGACTCATCGGAAATTACCTGGTGCAGACGGCGCCGCGTTACGCTCCAGAATGGCAAATTATCGGCATCATCAGGGACGGCAACCTGCCGTCCCTCCCCGGCGTTGGGAAGGACTCCGCGCCGGCGTCCCTGACTTCTCCGAGCATCGTTCGCTATCGCCTGCTTGATCTCGCCGAGCTCCATGCCGTCTCCACCGGCTTCAAGGAAGATCGCCCGCAGCTCATCATCCACTGCGCCGCCTTAAGCCGCAGTCCGGCGTGTCAGGAAAATCCCTCATCTGCGCGGAAATTGAACGTCGAAGTCACCGCCTGCCTCGCGGAACTGGCCGCAGACATCCCGCTGATTTTCTTCTCCAGCGATCTGGTCTTCGACGGCCGTCAGGGCAACTACGACGAAAGCGCGCAATCGAATCCGTTGAGCGTTTACGCCGAAACCAAAGTGATCGCCGAACAAATCGTGCTCGCCAATCCGAGGCACACCGTTGTCCGCATTTCTCTGAACGGCGGGACTTCACTCACCGGTGACCGCGGCTTCAACGAAGAAATGCGCCGCGCGTGGCACGCCGGACGGATGTTGAACCTGTTCACGGATGAATATCGCTGCCCTATGGCGGCGGTCGTAACGGCGCGCGCGATTTGGGAACTCGCCGCGCGAAACAAACCCGGCCTTTATCACCTCGCCGGCAGCGAGCGTTTGTCCCGTTGGGAAATCGGTCAACTGATCGCCGCCCGCTGGCCGCAGCTCAACCCGCGCGTCGAACCCTCCTCGCGCAACGACTACGTCGGCCCACCGCGACCGGGTGACACTTCGCTGAACTGCGCGAAGCTTCAGAAACTGCTCTCGTTTCGCCTGCCCGGCTTAGGCGAATGGT
>QHPA01000339.1 GCA_003218935.1 Verrucomicrobiota bacterium | reverse complement strand
GACCGCGACGAAGTGATGACCGGTCTGGTGGAGTTGCTCGCGATCAAAGGAAAATGACCAGCCGACTCGTCGAAATCATCTCGTCCACTGATCCGGCTGTTCGGAATCAATCGCTCGACGCGGTCGGCGTGAAACTTTCGCTCCAGGCGCTGCTCGAAGAATGCGTTGAGCTCGACGCCTTCCGCCGCCGCAGTGAGAATCTTTACGAACGCGTCCGGGCGCTGTTTTTTCTTTACGCGATCCATCGGTTCCATTTGCCAGCCAAACTCGGAATGCAAGGCGCGGAACGCAGAACCCGCGGGCTGGTTCCATTCAAAGGTTACGAACATCTTCTGCAACGCCGCTTCGAAGAAGCCATCGAAAATTTTTTTTTCGTCCAAAAAACCGATGGGCCGAGCGACGGCATTTCGAGCGCCCTCGCAGCGGCGTACCACCGACTGGCCTTCCAGACGCTCGCGGACCAGGTGCGTCGCAGCGTCCGTTCGGTGCGCGGCAACCAATGGATGTTCCGCATGGGCCATCCCTTGGACCACCCGCTGCGCATCCGTCCCGAACTGCTGCGACAAAGCCCGATTGACGGCACGTATCCACTGCTGCGCGAACGCACGCCGGTGCGAATGGATTTAACCCACTGCGGCTGGAGCGACATTTTCTTCCTCGCGATGGACTATCCCGAAGGAGCGAAAGTTCTGAACGTTTCGATTGACCTCGCGGTACACGGGCGCGACCCATCGCCGAAGCCGCCCGTTGAAGCTTATCTCCGCGTCATCGAGGAACCGGTTCTGCGCCTGACGAGTGTGGACTTGGGAGCGGCCACAGACATCGCGCATCTGGCCGACTTTTTTGATTTCGCGAAAGACTACCTCGGTCTGCTGAAGGCCGCTGTCATCGCCAGCGGCATCGTGCCTCCGGGCATCGAAGGTTCCGGCCAGAGCCTCGCGGAACTGCTCGCGCGCATCGTCGGTCCCGGACGCGGGCTCGAAATCGTCAGCAGCGTGAACAACATCCCGAAAGGCTCGCGGCTCGCGGTCTCCACCAATCTGCTCGCGGCGCTGATCAGCCTCTGCATGCGGGCCACGGGCCAGGCCGCGTCGTTGACCGGGCCTTTGCAGGAACACGAACGACGGCTTGTGCTCGGCGTCTGGCCTGCCATGAAGCTTATCACCGGGATGTCAGCCGGCGAAAGCGACCCGGAATTCGGCGTCAGTCGCGGCCGACTCATGCCACAGCACCGTATCCTCGAACAGAGTGACGCCTCGCCTGAGACGCGTCGCAAACTGCAGGAATGCCTCGTGCTCGTGCACGGCGGTATGGCGCAAAATGTAGGCCCGATCCTCGAAATGGTCACCGAGAAATACCTGCTCCGCTCCGAAGCCGAGTGGCGCGGCCGCCAGGAGGCCCTCGGCATACTCGACGAAATTCTTTCCGCACTGAAGAAAGGCGATGTCCGCGCCATCGGCGCGGCCACCACGCGCAATTTTCGCCGGCCGATTCAAACCATTATTCCCTGGGCCACCACCTATTACTCCGAGACGCTCATCGAACGTGTGGCCTCCGGGTTCGGGGAAAACTTCTGGGGCTTCTGGATGCTCGGCGGCATGTCGGGCGGCGGCATGGGATTCATTTTCGCGCCGGAAAAGAAGTCTGCCGCACAGCAACGCCTACAGGAAATCATGTCGGCGACGAAGCGCGAGTTGCAGCACGCGCTGCCCTTCGCGATGGAGCCGGTGGTTTATGATTTTGCCATCAACGAAAACGGCACCTTCGCCGATTTGCTCGCCGACGCCGACGCGCTGATGCCTCAGGGCTACTACGCGCTCACCGTCCCGACGTTGCTGCGGCAGGAGTTGCGCGCGCTCTCGCCGCTGCGCCGGGCCGAGCTGGACAAATTCGGGGCAGCCTGCCGGACTAGGCCCGAGTTGCGCGGGATCGTGCAGACGCTCTTCGACGCGCTGCTCCCGCGCGGCAAAGCCGAGTCCGCCGCCGGCCCTCCCCTCGCCGCGCTGCTGGACGAACATGGGTTCGATCGCGCGCAGCACGAGCAAATCCGCGCCAACTTGAAGGAAGGCCGCATCGGCCTTGCGCAAAACCGATTGCCGGCCAGCGCGGTGATTGAGGATGTAAAAGCTGACGACGTTTTCGATTCCGGTGGCTTGGTTGGCAACCAATCGAACTGCTCCAAGGACGATCCGTCTCGTGAACTTGCGGATCTTCGCGGAAGTGGCTCGGTCGCAATTCACAGGGGCGAAATCGCCGTCGTTACGCTTGCCGCCGGAGTGGGTTCCCGTTGGACGGAAGGCGCAGGCGTCGTGAAGGCGCTGCATCCGTTCTGCAAACTTGCCGGACGCCATCGCACCTTCGTCGAAACACATTTGGCCAAGAGCCGCCGCGTGTCGCGCAGCGTCGGAACTCCCGTCCCGCACATTTTTACGACCAGTTACCTCACTCACGGGCCGACGTCTGAATTTCTCGCGCGCCAAAACAATTATGGCTACGTAGGGCCGCTCTTTTTCTCGCCGGGTAAAACGGTCGGCCTGCGCATGATCCCCACGGTGCGAGATCTCCGGTTCGCCTGGGAGGAGATGCCTCAACAAATGCTTGACGAACAGCAGCAGAAAGTCCGCGACAGTCTGCGTGCCGCTCTTATCAACTGGGCGCGCGCAGCGGGCGAGGCCAGCGATTATACCGACAATATCCCGATCCAGTGCCTCCATCCGGTCGGGCATTGGTATGAAGTGCCGAACCTATTCCGCAACGGGGTGCTGGCGAAGCTGCTCGCCGAGCGGCCGCAGTTGAAATATCTCCTGCTGCACAACATCGACACCCTCGGCGCGAACCTTGATCCCGCGCTGCTCGGCCTGCACATCCGTTCGGGGGCGTGCCTGACGTTCGAGGTGATTACCCGCCGGATCGACGACCGCGGCGGCGGGCTGGCGCGCGTGAACGGACGGGTCCGCCTTGTCGAGGGTCTCGCCATGCCGCGTGAGGAAGCCGAGTTCGCCCTGAATTACTACAACTCAATGACGACCTGGATCGACATCGACAAATTACTGGCGGCGTTTACGCTCGGCCGCGACGACCTCCTCGCCGGCCGCGAGGAAAAAATCACGTCCGCCATCCGCGCGCTTGGCGCGAAGATGCCCACTTACATCACGCTTAAAGACGTGAAAAAACGTTGGGGCCACGGCCAGGAGGATATTTTTCCAGTGGCGCAATTCGAGAAACTCTGGGGCGACATGACCGGGATTTCCGAGATCGATTCGCGCTTCGTCGTCGTTCCCCGCCTGCGCGGCCAACAACTCAAAGATCAAGCCCAACTGGACGGCTGGCTGCGCGACGGCTCGGCAGCGTATGTGGAGTCGCTTTGTGAGTGGAAGTAAAACGCGGCACGCTGGGCGTTCACGCCCTTCAGCATATGACGCCGAAAGGGAATTTGGGAATTCAGCGAACGACCCGCTGCTGCCGGGCCGGATTCTGCCGGCGGATTATCTTGGACAACAAGCGTGGCGGCAACGGGTGGAAGTGCTCCGCGCCGCCGGCCGTCAACTGCACACGTTCAACCGCGCGTGATGAGGACAATTTCATGTTGCAGATGCAACATGAAATTGTCCAGTGGTCTGGTCGAGCAGGTCCGACGGGCTTTTGGTAATTTGGTAAAGATGCTGGTGCTTGCGTATCGGACCGCATCGCCTCACGCCACAATTCCTTTCGCGACGTTGCCAGCGACGTCGGTCAAACGGAAGTCGCGGCCCTGGAAACGGTAGGTCAACCGCGTGTGGTCGATGCCGCAGAGGTAAAGCATCGTGGCGTGCAGATCGTGCACGTGCATCTGCTGGCCGTCCTCGAGGTAGCGGTAACCGAGTTCGTCGGTGCTGCCCCAGGAGAGGCCGCCCTTGATGCCGCCACCTGCCATCCAGACCGAAAACGCGAGGATGTGATGATCGCGGCCTGAACCCTGGCCCATCGGCGTGCGGCCGAATTCGCCGCCCCAGATGATGAGCGTATCGTCCAACATGCCGCGTTGCTTGAGGTCTTTGACCAGCGCGGCGGAGGCCTGGTCCACGTCTTTGGCGCTGACGGGCATGTCTTTTTCAATATCGTTATGATGATCCCAGGCACGATGATAGACCTGAATAAAGCGCACGCCACGCTCAGCGAGCCGCCGCGCCATGAGACAATTCGAGGCGAAGCTGCCGTCGCCGGGATGTTTCACGCCGTAGAGGTCGAGGATGTGTTGCGGTTCCCGGCTGAAATCGGTGAGTTCGGGCACCGACGTCTGCATGCGGAACGCCATTTCATATTGGCTGATGCGCGTTTGAATTTCCGGGTCAACGCGTTCTTCGGCCAGCATGCCGTTAAGCCGCTTGATTTCTTCGACGACCTGCCGCTGCGTGCTCTGGCAAACACCTTCGGGATTGCCGACGTAGTGAACGGCGTCGCCTTTCGATTGAAAAAGAATGCCTTCGAATTTGGTTGGCAGGAAACCGCTTGACCACTGGCGCGCCGAGACCGGTTGTACGCCTGACCTTCCTTTCGACGTCAGGACAACAAAACCGGGCAGCTCCTCCGTCTCCGCGCCGAGACCGTAGAGCAGCCACGAGCCCATGCTGGGCCGCCCTTTGATCTGCGTTCCTGTGTTCATGAAAGCGTGGGCGGGATCGTGGTTGATCTGCTCGGTGTGCAGCGAGCGGACGATGCAGATGTCGTCGGCGATGCCGCCGATGCTCGGGAACAGCTCGGAAATTTCCTGGCCGGACTGGCCCCACTTCCGAAATGCGCAGAATGGACCGCGCGCTTTCAACTCGGTGTTTTGCAGTTGAGCAAGCTGCTGTCCTTTAGTGAACGATTCAGGAAAGGGTTTGTCGTGGAGTTCCTTGAGCTTCGGTTTGTAGTCGAAGCTTTCGAGATGCGATGCCCCGCCGGCCATGCACAGGTGAATGACGCGTCTGGTGCGAACCGGAAAATGCGGCGGATTCACGATGCCTTCCCGGCGCGCGTTCGACGCCGGCGCTTCCGCCGCGCGGAGCAACTTCGGGTCGAGCAAACTGGCCAGCGCCAGACCGCCCAGCCCGTCCCAGCGCGCGTTTGACGCCCGCGCTTCCGCCGCGCGGAGCAACTTCGGGTCGAGCAAACTGGCCAGCGCCAGACCGCCCAGCCCATAGGCCGCGCGGCCGAGAAAAGCGCGGCGATTGATGCTCAACTCGAATTCGGCTGGATTAAACGGAAGATTCATGGTGTTTGGTGTTTTTCATCAATACCTGGTGATGGTTTCGTGCAGATTCAAGACAACCCGGCAAACCTGGGTCCACGCCGCCAACTCGGCTTCATTCGCATTCTTCGGCTCTGGCGCAAGTCCGACGCGCATCAGCTTCTTCGCTTCGTCCGGATTGGCCTTGTAATGCTCTCGCTGCAGTTCGAGGAATTGTTCGAGCGATTCTTGCTCTTTCGGTTTGATCGGCCGTGCCAATGCTTCTTTATAAACGAGATCCAGTCGCGCGTCGTCGGACTCCGGTTTTGACGACAGCAGTCTTTCGGCGAAAACGCGCGAGGCCTCCATAAACGTCGGATCATTCAGCAGTGTGAGCGCCTGCTGCGGGGTGTTGGAAACGTTGCGGCTCGCCGCGCACTCCTCACGCGATGGCGCGTCGAAGTTCGCCAGCATCGGATGCAGGAACGTGCGCTGCCAATGCGTATATAGGCCGCGGCGGTACTGCCGCTCGTCGCGGTCCGGATAATAATCGCGGTCGGGGAACTGCAGGTTCGCATAGTAACCGGCCGGTTGATACGGATGCGCGCTCGGCCCGCCGAGGTCGGGATTCAGGAGGCCCGCGATGAAGAGCGCGTTGTCGCGCACAAACTCCGCTTCAAGCCGGCGCGGCGATTGCGAGGCCAGCAGCCGGTTGTTCGGGTCGATTTCCTTGATTTCCAGGCGTGGATTCGAGGACTGCCGATAGGTTGAAGACATCACCATCAATTTCACCAGGCGTTTGGAGTTCCAACCGCTGTCCATGAACTCCACCGCGAGCCAGTCGAGCAGTTCCGGATGAACCGGCCACTCGCCCTGCGCGCCGAGATCGTCCACCACGGCAGAAATGCCCGTGCCAAAGAATTGCTTCCAAAGCCGGTTCACGATGGCGCGCGCGGTGAGCGGGTTGTCGCGCGAAACAAGCCATTTCGCGAGGTCCAGGCGAGTGAGGCGGCGCCCGTCCGGATTCGGAATTTGCGGCAGGAAATGTGGCGCTGCGGGCTGGACGATTTCGCCGTTTTGATTCTGCCAATTGCCGCGCGGCAGCACGCGTGTGACGGTCGGTTTCCAGGCCACCGCCACCACTGTGGGCGATTTGCCGTCGCGACATTCCAGCACGTCGCTATAAAATTTCTTATATTGCGCGAACGCCTCCTCGTCCCACGCGGTGCTCAGGAGATAGGTTTCGTTCACCAGCCCGCGGCTGGCGCGCGACGATCTCGACAACGCCTTGCGCAGCGGTTCGCCGCCGCCCGATTCCAAAGGATGCTCCGCTGCAAAAGGCGAAACGGAAACCCGCAAACGACCCGCGGCGTTTTTCCCGAACCTCAACATCAACGTGTCGCCCTCCTTCGCCTGGACGGGCTTGTCGAGCAGCCAAACTGCGGTTTGCGGCGATTTTTGATCTTCCTTCGATGTGCTCCAGGCGTCTTTCACGCCGATGATGGCAAAACCGTTGGAATAACGTTCCTCCTTGTGATCCGCTTCGGCATGATAAAACGAAAGGTGCTTTGCCGCTTCGTCGCCTGGAGATTTCAGACTGGCCGACAACGTGATCGTCGTGCTGTCGTTGGTGCCGCGCAAAATGCCGCCGCCATGTCGGTCATCCGGAATCAACTCCACTTGAATAGCCGAAAGCCAGCCGCGCGGCAGTTCCAGTTCAACCCGCGTGTTGTCCACCGGCAGGCCATCGAAGAAAATACTGCCATCGCTCTCCACCGTGAAGGTCGTCTTCAACGGCGCGTTCGTGTCGTTGTCAGGCAACGTCACCGTCGGCAGGGGAGTCGCCCAGCCGCTCGGCCATTGCTTCAGAAATTCGGCGCTCCGTTGGCGCCACTGGTCGAACGCGGTACGCTGCCGCGCGTCGGTTTTCAGTTTCTTGGCGGTGGAAGCGCAGAGTTCGTCGATTTTCTGTTGGAACCGTTCCATGCTGCGACGCAGATAAGGACTGTCCGCGTCAATCTCCGGCGGGAACGGGTGGTCGTTGCTCCAGCCTTTCAAGTCGGGATTCGGCGTGTAGGTGTAGTCGTTATAGACGCCCCATTGCCGGATGTCCGCGAAGAACGCTTCCATCGAATAAAAATCCTTGGTCGAAAACGGGTCGTATTTGTGGTCGTGGCACTCGCAGCAACCCATGGTCGAACCGAGCCACGCGGTGGAGACCGTTCGCACGCGGTCGGCGGCGTATTTCGCAAGATATTCGCCGGGCTGCGCGCCGCCTTCACGCGTGACCATGTTCAGGCGATTGAAGCCGGTGGCGATGAGTTGTTCCTGGGTTGGTTTGGGCAGCAGATCGCCGGCGAGTTGCTCAATCGTGAACTGGTCGAACGGTTTGTTCCGGTTGAACGAATCGATGACGTAATCGCGATAAGGAAAAACGTTCACGTTTTGATCGCCGTGATAGCCGACAGTGTCAGCGAATCGCACGACATCCAGCCACGGGACCGCCATCCTTTCGCCGAAATGCGGTGATTTCAGCAGCCGGTCCACCTGGCGCTCGTAGGCGTCGCCGCTTCCGGCGAAGGCCGGATGCCCTTCGCTTCCAGGGTGTGGAGAACGAACGCGTCGATCTGGTTGCGTACCCACTTCGGATTTTTCGTTTCCGGCGCGGCTGGCCGCGCCGGTTTGATGTAGGCCCAGTGCGGCTCGTAGTCCGCGCCTTCGGCGATCCAGCGCTCTAACAACTCCTTTTGCTCCGGCGTCAGCTGCTTATGCGACTCTGGCGGCGGCATCACGTCCTCCGGGTTCACAGTGTAAATGCGTTTGACCAGTTCGCTTTTGTCCGGTTTGCCTGGAACAATCGCGTCTTTTTCGAGTGCCGCCTCCCGCAGATCGAGGCGCAATTTCGCCTTGCGCTGGTTTTTGTCCGGACCGTGGCAGGCGAAACAATTCTCGGAAAGGATCGGCCGGATGTCACGATTGTACCCCGCCTTCGCCGCGGACGATCCCGCCGCAGGCGAGCCGGCGAGAGCCGGAAGCGAACAGGCCGTAAGAGAGAGACCTAAAACGGCTGTTGCGGAAGTACGGAGCCATTTCCTGGGCCGCGCCAAAGGATGAATTGCCTCGGCAAATACCGACTCGTTGAAAGGACTGAGCATTACCAAGTAACGACGAAAAAGAGCCCCTGGAAATTTAACCGGATTGCAGGTCGGGTTCAAAAACTTCGTTGCGGCAGCCGCGGGCGCAGCAATTCAGTGATCACCTTTTCGGACGAAACGCGGTTCCGCGGACATCAGCCCAGGCGAAGCAGTCTTTCGGATGAATCCAGTGTTTCGAGCAACTGACGAACGTTGAGGACCTGCCCTGGCAAAACCAGGTCAGGCGCAATTTCGCTCAGCGGCTGCAAGACGAACCGGCGCAGGTGCGCGCGCGGATGGGGCAGCGTCAATCGCTCCGAGTTGCGCGTCTCCTGGCGGAAGGAAACTAGGTCAAGGTCGAGAGGGCGGGGTTCGTTCAGCGCCCGCTTTGGCTGCCGACCGAACTCCGTCTCCAGCGTCTGAAGTTCAGCGAGCATACTGTCCGCAGTTTCGTTGGCTCGAGGCAACAGGCCGACGACGGCGTTGACAAACAGAGGCGAACCAGGCGGACAATCCACTGGCGTGCTTTGCCAGAGCGACGAGCGCAGAGGCGGGAAATCGCTCAACGTCTGCAGCCGTCCCATCGCCTCGAGCACGCTTCCTTTGGGGTCGCCAAGATTCGAGCCAAGGGCGATGAATGCAAGCCTGGGTAACTCGAATTGCAACTTCGGGACGTCGAATGGGGATTTGATCGGCATTTTCGTAGGACGGGCGTCCCGCCTGTCTCACTATTTCTAACGCGAAATTTTCGGGATCGCCTGGCCAGGACTGCGTGTAACTGCAGAGACAGGCTGGAAGCCCGTCCTACTTTAGTCCCAGCACGTCTTGCATGTCGTAAATTCCGGGCTTTTGTTTGACGACCCACTGCGCCGCGCGCAACGCGCCGTTGGCAAAGGTCCCGCGGCTCGACGCTTTGTGCGTCAATTCCAAACGCTCCGCGGTCGCCGCGAAAATCACCGTGTGATCGCCCACGACGTCGCCGCCGCGCAACGAGTGCACGCCGATTTCCGCCGCAGTGCGCTCGCCAGTGACGCCGTGTCGGCCGTGCCGAATCACTTTGCTGAGCAGTTGCCGGCGAACATCAGCGAGGATTTCCGCGAGCGTGGAAGCGGTTCCGCTCGGCGCATCCTGCTTCATCCGATGGTGCATCTCGACGACTTCCAGATCGAAATCTGGTCCGAGTATCTCCGCCGCCTTGCGGGTGAGCCAGAACAGGGTGTTGACGCCGGTGGAATAATTCGACGCCCAAACCATTGGAATCTGAGATTTGAGATTTGAGATTTGAGATTTCTCGGCGTCGCTGTGCCCGGTCGTGCCGATGACCAACGCTCGCTTGTGTTCGGCGCAAATGGACGCGAACCGCGGGGTCGCATCGTGAAAACTGAAATCAACCACTACATCCGCCTCCTTGATCAGCGGCAACAAATCATCGCCCAGATCAATCTGGCCAACGATCTGCAGCTCCGGATTGGGTTCCGCACAGGCGACCAGCGTTTGACCCATGCGGCCTTTGGCGCCGGTGATGATGAGTTTGGTTGGCTTCAAAGTCGGAGTTTGAAATCTGGATGCGCGCGACTACTGCAACAAACCGCACGCTTTGAGCGTCGCCTTCAACGTCTCCCGGTTCTTCGGATTCATCGGCACGAGCGGCAGGCGATATTCCTCCTCGATTTGTCCCGCCATTGCCAGCGCGGCTTTGATGGGGACCGGATTTGTCTCGATGAACAAGTCTTTGAACAATGGATAAAACTTGTCGTGTAATTTCAGCGCGACGGACGGTTTGCCGATCGCGAAGGCCTGGACCAGGTGCGCCACCTCGCGCGGAATGATGTTGGACGCCACACTCACGACGCCCTGCGCGCCCACAGCCATGAACGGCAGCGTCAGGGAATCGTCGCCGCTGAGAACCGTGAACTTCAGTCCCAGCGACGCCCGCAACTGGCTGACGCGGTCCGCGTTGCCGCCGGCTTCCTTGATGCCGACAATGTTTTTGCACTCGCGCGCGAGTCGTTTGACTGTGTCCACGCCGATCTCAACGCCGCAGCGCCCCGGAATGCTGTACAGGACGATGGGCAGTTTGGTCGCGTAAGCGATGGCGCGGAAATGCTGGAACAAGCCTTCCTGCGTCGGCTTGTTGTAGTAAGGCGCGACTTGCAGCGAACCATTGGCGCCGGCCCTTTCGGCCGCGATGGTCAGGTAAATCGCTTCGTCGGTGGAATTCCCGCCGGTGCCGGCAAGCACTCTGATTTTGCTCGCGGCGAATTTGATGGCGAGTTCGATGACGTAGATGTGCTCCTCGAAACTGAGCGTCGGCGATTCGCCCGTGGTTCCGACCGGCACGATGCCGTCCACACCGCCCTTGATCTGCGCCCTGACGAGGCGCTCAAACGCGAGTTCATCCACTTTGCCGTCTTTGAACGGCGTGACGATTGCGGTGTAGGTTCCCGTGAACACGATTTGTCAAAATGCGGCGGATAAAATCCGCCAAAGTGGCGGTTTTGGCCAGTCCGAATTTTGCAATCCGACCGACTCAGCATAACTCCGCAAACCAAAGCTCAATTCCAGTCGGATTCAAACAGCAATCGTGAACATTTCCGCGGCAATAGTTCCCTCCGCCACTTTCGTCACCGGCCCGGTCATCAAAATGTCGAAGTCGCTGCTGATTTCAATGGCCAGTTTGCCTCCGGGCATGCGCACGGTGATGGACGGGGCGCACAGGCCGAGTTTGCGCGCCACGGCAGCCGCCGCGCTGCTGCTGCTGCCGGACGCCAGCGTGTTACCGGCCCCACGTTCCCAGATTTCGATTTGAATGTTTTCCCGGTCGAGCACTTTCAGAAACTGCACATTCGTGCGCTTCGGGAAATTGGGATGTGTCTCCAGCAACGGCCCGTACTGCTTCGCCAGTCCGGCGCTGATTTCCGGCAGAAGAATGACGCAGTGCGGATTCCCGATCGTCGCCGCGCAAAAGCTGAACGTGCGGCCGCCGACGGTGATTTTTTCATTGATGACCTCGCGGCGCGGACCAGCTACGGGAATTTTGTCGCTCCAGAAACTGACCTGGCCCATTTCGACGCGCACGGTTTTTCCGCCGTCCAGCACGCGCGATTTCACCACACCGCCCGGCGTCTGGATGGCGAACTCTTCGTCCTGGACCAACTGCCGGTCCCAGAGGTAACGCGAGAAAATGCGCAGCCCGTTGCCGCTCTTTTCCGCCTCGCTGCCGTCCGGATTGAAAATGCGCAACGCAAACCGCGCTTGATCCGACGGCAGCGGCCCGAGCAAAATCCCATCAGAACCGACGCCAAAGTTCCGATGACAAATCACTTTGATCTGCGCCGCTGTTGGCGGCGCAGGGCAATCTTTGGGATCAATCACCAGGTAATCGTTCCCCAGCGCGTGATATTTGAAAAACTTCATGGGCCGGCAAAGCTACTGTCCACCGCTTAAGGTTGTCCACGAAAATGGCCTGCCACGGCTTTGCAGGGCGCACCTTGGCTACCACCCTATCGAGTCCCCCCTCACCCTGTCCCTCCACATCGGATGGGGAGAGAGTGGCCGAAGGCCGGGTGAGGGGAATACGTGTGTCACATCAGCTTGGTGGTGGTTGCCGCGCCTACGCCAAACTGACGTTGGAAATAGGTCTTTACACCCTTCGGCCGACTCCGCAAATTAGCGGACGTGTCAGAGACTATATCTGACCCACGCCGGGTCGGTCCGCAGCCGACGGCCTCGGTCGGAAGGGTCGGGTCCCAACCAGACGCATTACAGATCGCCATCGAGCGGTCGCAACTCCATTTACTCGGCCTCCAGAAGCCGGAAGGTTATTGGGTCGGCGAACTGATGGTCGATTCGACCCTCTGCTCCGACATGATCGCCTACCATCACTGGGACGGCAAAGTGGACAAGACATGGCAGCGCAAAGCGGTCAATCATATCTTTTCCATGCAACTGCCGGACGGTGGTTGGAACATCTATTACGGCGGCCCGCCGGACGT
>QHPA01000338.1 GCA_003218935.1 Verrucomicrobiota bacterium | reverse complement strand
TTTATGGATAGTAGTACAGAGGTTTATGAAAATCTTGCTGTTTGCCACCTTTCTCTCCGCCGCGCCCGTGCTCGCGGCAGAATCCACTTCCACCGCTGCCAACGCGATCAACGCGCTCGGGATCGATCTGTTGCGCAAAGCCGAACCGCCGGCTGCCAACGCGCTCCTCTCGCCCTACTCCATCCAAAGCGCGCTAGCCATGGTTTATGCCGGTGCGAATGGCGTCACGCGCGAGGAGATGAGGAAAGTGCTCCACTTTCCCAAAGACGACGCGGAGGTACACCGCTCGTTTGCCGCACTGCGAACAGCGCTCGATGAGATTGTGCAAGAGAGTGTCACCAACGTTGCGCGGATGAAACAATGGGGCGTCACAAACGATCCGATCATCCTGAATGTCGCCAATCGGTTGTTCGGGCAATCCGTCTACGAATTCCGCGCGCCGTTTCTTGCGCTGGTCAAAGACAATTACGCCGCTCCGTTTGAACCGCTGGACTTCATCAGCAATCCGTCCGGCGCCGCCAAGCACATCAATGATTGGGTGGAAGACCAGACACGACAGCGGATTCGCAATCTGATTCCTGCCGGTGCTTTGAACAAACTCACGAGACTTGTGCTCGTGAACGCGATTTATTTGAAAGCGCCGTGGGGTGAACCGTTCCAAACCTCGGCAACCAGGCCTGGTCCGTTTCACCTGAGCGGAGGCAAAAGAGTCAATGTTCCCCTGATGACGCAAACACGCGAGCTACCCTACGCCAGGGGCGATGGTTTCAGCCTTTTGCA
This sequence comes from Verrucomicrobiota bacterium, assembly GCA_003218935.1. Lineage (GTDB taxonomy): Bacteria > Verrucomicrobiota > Verrucomicrobiia > Limisphaerales > AV2 > AV2. The sequence continues at coordinate 2,304 of QHPA01000338.1, read as the reverse complement.
ACTGCCGTACGACGGTCATCAGATCGCATTTCTGGTCTTGTTACCCGACAAGCGGGACGGCCTTGCTGCGCTGGAGGCAAAGTTGACTTCTGGTTTGCTGGCAGGGCGAGTTAAGTGGGAAACGCGTGACGTGACGCTTTACCTGCCCAGGTTCAAGCTGGAGCCGCCGATGCTCCCGTTGGGACAGAAATTGAAAGCCCTCGGAATGAAAAGCGCTTTTGATGAGCCACTCCGCAGCGCGAACTTTGAGCGCATCGCTCCAGGGCGCGCAGACGATTACCTCTATCTCACGGAGGCTTTCCACAAAACCTTTCTGAGTTTAGATGAGCGAGGCACCGAAGCTGCCGCTGCTACCGCGATACATATGATGACGATGGGGATTCATGAACCAGCCAAGCCTGTCGAAGTGCGCGTGGATCATCCGTTCCTCTTCGCCATCCAGCACCGGCCGAGCGGCGCGTGCCTGTTTCTTGGCCGCGTTACAGATTCGCGTTAGTGAGCACGCCGAGTCTCGGGAGCCGGCAAAAGCAGTCCCGCGAGAATCGCGATGCTCACCAGCAGTTCGATCAGCGCAAATGCGCGTCGCCTGACGGAAGGAACTCCAACGATCATGGCAGACCCGGACGTCTGGCTGGCGGTTGATAATCCCGGCTCCAGTAGAATTGCCACAACCGTTCCAGCGGGACGAGTTCCACGTGGGCATCATTAAACGACATGTTGATGCCTCCGGGAAGCCGGTCTTGGGATGGTTGATCCTTCGGGACGGGGTTCGGGCGCGAACCATGCCGGGGGATTGTGATGAGGCCGATGTTGCCTTCTCCAAGTCCCCAAACGAGGTTCCTGGCAGGAAGGTCCGTCGCCAACGGGTTAACCATAAAGCTGACTCCATCCGCAAGCACGGGCGTGAGCGTGGGGAAAAGAACAGAAGATTCGCAGTCAAACTGAGACTGCCGGCCGACACTTTGCACCAGACCCAGCCACCCGTTGTACGCGTAACTGGCGACTACCCATCTTGGCTGCGAATATTGCAGGAACCAGAAGCCGAATGGAGCTGGGTTTTGCTTGTTCGGCGCGAGAAAACCGTAAGCGGAATTTACGGTTCCCCAAAAATTTGGCCCGTCGAGATTAGCTCCGCCGAAAGCCGAAGATATAGGAAACCTCTGGGATTCCGGCGGAATTGGCGCGCTGGGACAAATCCAAATCGGATTGTTAGTCAGTCCGAACTCGTTCGCAAACCAGTTCGTCGTATCGCCTGCTCTTAACCGCCCCGAGTCGTCCTCAACTTGCATTTTGAACGACAGGGTTACTTGCCTCAAGTTGCTCAGGCACTGGACGCTCCTGGCCTTCTCCTTCGCCCGCGATAACGCCGGCAGTAACAGCGCCGCCAGGATGGCGATGATCGCGATGACGACCAGAAGTTCGACCAGCGTGAAACCGTATCTGAGTTTCTTCGCAAACAAAGCTGGAGCCGCATTCGGTTTCATCTCTCGACGTGTCCGACATCCACACAACGGATCGTAGTGCTCATGCTGTTCGATCAGAGCGCCTGGGACGAAAGTCATGAGACACGAATTACACGAATTTCCACGGATTGAAACAAGTCTCCTCTGCGACGGGCCTTAGCAGCGCAGGCTTTAGCCTGCTTCAAGGAGTAAATGAAGCTGCTTACTCATTACAGCGCATCGCCATGATCGGGCTGCTGTGCAAACTGCGGCGTCATCGTTTGCACGTGTCCGTCCGCAAAGGTGACGTTGCCTTTGCCGTTGTGCCGCCGGGCCAAGCTCTCCAGCGGCCAATACCACGCGGAAGTTTGAAATGGAAGCTTTGGGTCGGTGTAGGGCCGAAAAAATTTATTAACCCCCCCCCTCGGTCATCTCATAGAACATTCGCCTATCTGCAAACAGGATCTTCTCGGAATGCCTATTGATGGACGACGCTTTGAAAAGAAAAACTGGATTATCATCAGACAAAAGTTACTGATCCAATCCCTCGCCATGTCCTTTGGTGACAATCAACGTTTTCATAACTCTCACTGAGTTTACGAGGAGGCTGGTTCGGCCGCAAGGGGCGAACCAACTGCCGTAGGGCGGCAGCCCGGAAAGAACCCCCGGTTTTTCGGCGAACTACAAATAGCCGGACGATTTGGGGTGTGCGTGAGCTTGTTTCGCCGGGCAGGATGCCCGGCTCCACGGCAGGCGAGACGCCCGCCGCTACGCCGTCAAACACATAACAGAGTTCGGGGCTCCGCTGAAGGCTGGCTTCCAACTTGTGTCAATCCGTGAAATCAGTGTCTGACAAACTCCT
>QHPA01000337.1 GCA_003218935.1 Verrucomicrobiota bacterium | reverse complement strand
ATGGCTTAAGGAACATTCACTGAAACTGCTGGCGATCCGCGACACCCCGAACGCCGTCGCGGGCGGCGTGGCGATCGGAATTTTCTTTGGCTTCACCCCGTTGGTCGGCCTGAAAACTCTGCTTTCGATCTTTTTTGCATGGCTGACGCGCTGCAACATCATCGCGGCTGCCATCGCGGTCACGCTGCACGACGTCGCGCTGCCCTTCATGCCGGTGCTCTTTCGTTGGGAATATCGAATCGGCTACTGGCTCCTGAGCGACCCGCATCAATGGCCGGCCCGGTTGAGGGACATTCGTTGGAGTGCGAACACCTGGCGAAGCTGGACGACGTTTTTGTCGATTGGACGGCCGTTGCTTTTGGGGTCGGTGGTGGTCAGCGCGCCGGTGGCTCTGTTCGCGTTCTGGATCACCAGAAGCGTTGTGCTTCGGCATCGAAGGAAACATCAAAACGCCGAAGCGACGAAGGCCAACGGAACCTCGGAAGCGTAGAAGTTGTCGGCGAATGTTCCCTGCCCATGAACCGTATCCCCCCCTCATCCCGTCCTTCTCCCCCAGTGGGGGGAGAAGGTGCCCGGAGGGCGGTTGAGGGGGATTCCGAACGGTTCATGGCTTCGATTCACGTCCGGATTTTGGAGGTGTCCCCTGCCCATGAACCAGCCCCCTCACCCCTTCCCTCTCCCCGATGGGGGAGAGGGTGGCTGGAGGGCGGTTGAGGGGGTGGAAATTTTCCGGCCGGACGATGACGCGCCGGGCGTGTAGCCGCTGTGTCGCCGAAGGCGTTACCTGCGCAGCCTGGATTTCACCTGCCGGCGGACACCAGCAACGCGAGGGCCACCACGGCATTCACGTAGAGCGCCGCCAGCACGTCGTCCAACGTCACGCCCCAGCCACCAGGCAACTTCTGGCTCTGGCGCACGGGCCACGGCTTGGTGATGTCGAACAGGCGAAACGCCGCGCAAACAACGAGCGTCAGCAGCCAGGTGTCGCGACTGAAAAAATATTCCGGCGGCGGCATGGCGCCGTTCTTGAAAAGGAAGGCCCCCACCCACGCGCCGAAACAAATGGGCACGGCGATGATTTCATCCAGCACGACGCAACCGGGGTCCGGCTGGTTCAAAATCTTTTCCGCCGCGCCGCAAAGCCGCACGGACAGAAACATTCCCGTAACCATCCCGCCGAGGTAAACCCAGAAATTCCCCGGCAACAGCAAAACCACGAACCAAAGCAACCCAACGAACGAACCAAACGTGCCGGGTGCGAATGGAATCCGTCCCGCGCCGAACCCCTGGGCGATCCAGAGGATGAACTGATTTTTCATTTGCTTCTTGATTTGCCGCAGCCGCAGCGCGGGTGGGTCCTGAAATTCCCAGCTCTGATTTGAATGCGTCAGCGCGTCCGCGACCGGTTTGCCCAGGCCTGCGCCCAGGGACTCACCGACCTCTCGGCCCGCTTCCCGACTCGCCCAGCGGAATCCTTTGATACCTTGACCCAAACCGCGCGCGAAAGGGGGAATCCGGTTCGCGCCGAACAGGACCACGAGCATCACGATGAGCAGGATCTGTTCTACGCCGTTCAAAATTTCCATGTCCGCAAGGCTAACTCACAGGTCGTCCAGATACAACTTGCGGTTGCGACACAGATACAGCGCTCCAGAGGTGAAGGTCAGCAGGACCGTCACCCAGAGGGAGAACTGAGCCAGAGTTGGCATCCACGGTTTCAGCCAGACTTCGGCCCAGTGTCCCCACTCGTCGTAACTGTCGGCCACGAGCAGCGCGATGATGGCCGCGATTTGCGAGACCGTCTTGTGTTTGCCGTAGCCTTCGGCCGCCAGGACGACGTTCTTCGACGCCGCCAGGAGGCGCAGGCCGGTGATGGCCAGTTCGCGCGTGACGATGATGACGACCATCCAGGCCGGCACGGTGCCGCGCCCGACGAACGCGATGAACGCCGAACAGGTCAGGATTTTGTCCGCCAGCGGATCCATGAGGGTGCCGAAGTTGGTGATGAGCTTGTCCCGCCGGGCGATCTTGCCGTCGTAGTAGTCCGTCAGACCGGCCAGCGAGAACAAAACCAGCGCGATGGTGTCATTGAAGCGCGCCCGCCAGAAGACGGCGGCCAGGAAAAAGAGCGTCAGCACAAGGCGGGTCACCGTCAGCCGATTTGGCAGATTCATTCGCAGGTTTTCCAGTTGCGCGACGCGGATTGCAAGGCAAAGGAAATCGGAATTCGCAGACTGCCCGCGACTTGCCGACGCGCAACCCCATCAAGCCGGCTCGGCGATCAAGTCGTAATCCGTGTGACCGATGATTTTGACAAGGGCAAATTCACCCAGCGGCTGCTCCCCGCGCACATAAACGCGGCCGTCAATGTCCGGCGCGTCCGCTTCGCCGCGGGCCACGAAATAACGTCGAGGGTCGAGGGCCGAACGTCGAGCGCTGGTTTCGCGAATCAAGCCGTGTTCCCAGGAAAACAGCTTGGCCTTCCGGAGTTCGTTCGCGCTGGTTTCCTGCTCGACCAGAACTTTAATGGTCCGGCCGACAAACGATGCGCAAATCCGCCGGGCCACCCGGAGTTGTTCAGCCATCGCCTGATCCCGGCGCTGTCTTTTTACGCGGTCAGGAATCTGGTTCTCCATTTTCGCCGCGCGGGTTCCTGCCTCCTGCGAGTAAGTGAACACCCCCACCCGTTCAAACTGCGTTTCGCGGATGAACTCGAGCAGCGCCTGGAAGCAAGCCTCGGTTTCGCCGGGAAACCCGACGATGAAGGTGGTGCGGATCGCGATGCCCGGAATGTCCGCGCGGATTTTGCGGATCAAATCAACGATGTATTGCCGCGACGTTTCGCGCCGCATTCGCTCCAACATGTTCTCGTGAATGTGTTGCAGCGGCATGTCCACGTAGCGCGCCACCTTGGGGCAGCTTGCGATGGTTTGAATCAATTCATCCGTCCAATGCGCCGGATGCGTGTAGAGCAAGCGAATCCAGAAATGGCCGGCCAGCGCGTTCAGTTCACGCAACAGCGTACAAAGCGTCGGCGCTGTGGCAGGCAAATTTTTGGCGGCGGCGCTGAATTTTTCCGGCGACGCGATGGAAGCGGCGCGGTTTGGCCGCAAATCAAACCCGTAATAAGTCGAGTCCTGCGAAATCAGATTCAATTCCT
>QHPA01000336.1 GCA_003218935.1 Verrucomicrobiota bacterium | reverse complement strand
GCGATCACGGTGTCCTGTCCCATCACTTGACCATTGAGCAGCGGTTGCTTCAACGGCACTGCCTGGCCGACCAACACACTGTCGCGATAAATGCCCTCGCCCGTGATGCGGTAGAGGCGCTCCGCGATATTGAGCCGCTTGATCTTGATCGTTGCGCCGGCGCCCTTGATCGGCGTCAACTTCACGCCGCGGTTGCCAAAGCCGTCTTTGGGATACGCGTAGCCATCGCTCCCGACGTGAAAATAGACCTCCTGTCCCATCAACCCGGGCTCATTGAAGGCGATGATCCCGTTGCTGTCCGTCCACCATGAAACGTTGTTCACCGTTCGCAGTTCGACGAGCGGAACGCCGCGACCGGTCTGCTCGTCCACGACGGCGATCGTAAAGTAGTCGTTTGTCTCGGACCGGCCGGACGCCGCGACCAGAGTCAACGCCGCCGCCAAAAACGATTTCATAAATGATCCGTAAAAAGGGCGAGCGGTCATGCCATCCGATGTTAGCACGCGATGCACCATATCAAAACGAATCCCAACCGCGGGCAGTGTGCTAATTTGCTTCAGGTGGGTGCGCCGCTGCCGCGGCGCACGGCGGTGCCGCAGCACCGCCGCCACCAAACCAGGACGCTACCCGACCGCGACCTGGCCCGATGCAGACAGCGAGCACCCTGCCACGAAAGTCGCTTCCTCCAACGGGAACCATCCCACGAAAGGACGCGGATGCGCCAAAATCAATTCGACTGCAGGACACGATAAAACCGGTGTGCCACACCGCTCAAATCGTCCGAAACCGAAACCGCGTTTGAGCTCGCCACAATATCGGCGCCGAGATCCGACCACTGCGTGTCGTTCAGGTCGTTCTTGTATTGGAGAAGATAGTGAATGCCCGCGGTCGCGCTGAAGGTGAAACCGGCCACGTTGTTGGCGGCGACCGTGACCGGACCAATCTTCGGCGGGCCGGAGGAAATCGCCAGGTTGACGCTCATCGCGTTGTTGCCCTCGTTGCTTTCTGGAAAACGATTGATGTCGTCCGCCGTCGCGGTGAGCGTGTGCAGGCCGGGCGTCGCTTTCCAGGCGCTCGAACCTGTCGGACCGCCGTTCGCCGTCAACGTCACCGACGCGTTGGTCGCGAGGGAACTGGAGTAACTGCTCGACCACGTCACGTTCGGACCAGCGTCAATGCTGAACCCGATTCCCAGGGTCACGCCCGATGGCGTCGGCGCTGTCCCCTGGTTCTTCACCGTCGCGCGAAAAGTCACGTTGTTGTTCGCGAACGCCGGATTCGGCGTCCAACTCACCGCCGTGACAATGACATCCGGCAGACTCGTGTTCGGCATCGTCACTGTGACCTGGCCGGAGTTCGCTCCTTCGCTCGCCGCGTTCACCGCCGACACCACATAGTAATAAGTCCCGCCGTTCGTGACTGCTGTGTCCGTGTAAGACGTCGCTTTCACGCCTTCGGTGACGTTCGTCGCCATCGTCGCGTAAGGCCCGCCGCTGGTGCGCGAGCGTTTCACGTTGTAAGTCGTTGGATTCAGCGGTTCGGAGGTCCAGGTCAACAGCGCCGTTGCGTTCGTGGCCACGCCGACGAAACCGGTCGGTGCAGGCGGCGGATTGGTCGGTGTCGTCAAATAATTTCCCAGCCAACCCGCAATCGGTTCAAGATCGAACGACGACCAGCCGTTGGGATTGCCGATTTCAAACAGCGTGCAACCGAGCACGTAGCTGTCCTGCGCGAGTTGATGATCGAACCAGTTCAGCCATCGCTCGTAATCCGACGCCGTGCCGCGCGCCTGCCAGCCGGAGGTCGAGGGCGTGCCGCTCTGGTCCACGCCGCCCTCGGTCAAAATCAGCGGCGTGTCCGCGAGGTCGGGATACTGCGACGTGAACTGGCTGTAAAACTGCCGGTAACGCAGCGAATAATAATACTCCACACCCGTGTCGGTCGTGTAATTGATCGTGTAAGCGTGATAACTCCACGCGCCGCCGAAACTCTTCGCCTGCCGCAACGCGGGCACGAACGTGGAGGTGTAATTCTGGATCTGGCTCGGCGTCCCCGGTGGGTTTCCCACGGCAATGCTGCCGATGCACGGCTTGAAGCCCGCCGCCGCAATTAACGGCGACAGGTTAGTCCAAAACCCGGTGAACCATTGCGCTGCCTGCAACGATTGCCACGTCGGTGTGCTGTCGCCCTCGTTCGGCCCTTCGAGATAATCAATCAACGCACGGTCTGACGCCGACAGCGCGTTCAATGGCGGCTGCAATACTGTCGTCCAGAAATTCGTCGCGTCAGTAGCCGGATCGTCCGTGATCGGGTAGCTCTTGGGCGTGTAAATGCGGAGAACGATCTTGCCGTTCGGCGTGCCGGCCTTGTAAGCGCGCACGGCCTGTAACATGCCGGAGCCGAGATCGAGAATTTTCAACACGCGCGGATGCCCGGCGACGATGTTCGACACACCGGTCGTGTAGGAATTGATGAGGTGCGCGCTGAGTTTGCTGGGAGTTTGGGCGCGTAAGGAAGGAAACCCAACAAGCTGCAAAGCGAAGTACGCGAAGGTTACGACTCTGCTGATTCGACTCATGTGTTGAGGGCGAATGGTGACACAAATCTTTCAAAAAGTCGATCTCGCTGACGTCGTGGTAGTGTCCTAGGACACTACCAACGTCGTAGCGCCGGCAGCCGCGTAGCGCAGGCATCCTGCCTGCAAGTTGCGAGGCTTCCCAGCCTCGCGGCCGTTTGCTCTCACTCGCGGCAGAGATGCCGCGAAACTTGCCGACAAAGATGTCGGCGCTACGACCGCGCTCGTTCTCGCGCGCTGCTCCAGAGCCAGTCCTCCGGCTGCGCGCAAAGCCCTGCTGCCACCGGATTGTTTTCCACGTAAGCGACGAACCGGGCTTTCTCCGCATCATCGCGAATCCAGTGGTCATAAGATTCCTTTTGCCAGAAATGTTGGCCAACGCGGTTCAGCAACTTGTTCGCCTCCGAAGCCGTGTAAGATTTCCAACTCTGCAAAATGCTGCTCAACGTGTGCGTGGCCTCAGGCCGAACCACAACGTGAACGTGATTCGGCATGATCACCCAGGCGGACAGCGTGTAACGTTTGCCTTCGAAGTATCGCAGTGCGCCCGCAGCCAAATCGGCCACGGTCGGTTGGCGAAGCCAGCAACTGCCGTGACCGGCGTCGAGATACGCTTCGATCTTCTCCGAATACAATTGAAACAACCGTTGTTGTTCTTCCCAGGTGAGTTGACGGCCAGCGCGGTCGGCTTGTTGCAGGAGATACTCGCGCTCATCTTGATATTGACGAAGAATCTCCTGCGGCAGTGTGCCGTCCAAACGAAAAGTGACGAAATAAGGTCTGCCCTCGACCTTGATATGCGGTAAGTAACCGCGTGAATGGCGTCCGGAAACCAGACGCCTGGAAGGAGCTTTCTCCATACGTTATCAGGGCGCGATTTTGTGGGACTTTGCCAGCAACTGCGCAAAAAAGCAACTCGCGGCACGGATGCCGCGAAACTTGCCGACAGGATGTCGGCGCTACGCGTAGCGCCGGCATCCTTGCCGGCTGGTTGCAAGGCTTCCCAGCCTCGCCTTCTACATCCTTTCCTGAAACAACAACGGCGCAAACTCCGCGAGATACCGCCGCCACACCGGCCAACTATGGTTGCCTTCGGTTTCACGGAAGTCGTAGCGGACGCCGTTCTTCTTCAGCACTCCGACAAACTGGCGGCTGTTCTCCATCAAGCGATCCTCTTTGCCACAGGCGATCCAGAGCAGTTTGAGTTTCTTATTCGTCGCCTTCGGATTCGCCAGCGCTTTGCCGACCGCATTTTCCGGGTCGCGAACGAAGGAGCTGAATCCGCCCACCCAACCGAACAGTTCGAGGTGGTTCAGGCCGATAGTGAGCGATTGGCCGCCGCCCATTGAGAGGCCGGCAATCGCGCGGTCCGCGGCGTCCTTGCGCGCGCGATAGTTCGCCTCGACCAACGGGAGCACGTCCTCCAGCAAATCGCGCTCGAAATCGGTGATGTTGCGCGAAATCATGTTCGTGCTCGGCATGCCGATGAATTGCGGCGAATACGCGTGGCCGTCGGTCATGACGACGATCATCGGCTTCGCTTTGCCGGCGGCGATGAGGTTGTCGAGAATCCATTGCG
>QHPA01000335.1 GCA_003218935.1 Verrucomicrobiota bacterium | reverse complement strand
GGCGCCAGGCCTATCGCCCACAACCGGTCGGCCGGAAGGTAGCAGCGTCCTTGTCGCAAATCGCGCGGCAGGTCGCGCAAGATGTTCACCAGTTGCAGCCCTTTGCCGAACCGCACCCCATTGGCCAGAAGAAAATCATCATCCAGCGGCACCTTGGGAAACAAGTGCGTGCGACACATCTTTGTCCAGAATTCTCCGACGCAGCCCGCCACACGATACGTATAGCCGTCCAGTTCATCGTCGGTGTTCAACGCCGCGATTCGCTCTCTGGAGACGTCGGCAAAACGATTCAGGTCCACCTCCTGCCCGCTGGTGATGAGCACCAGCACATCGCGGATGCGTTGCTGGTCTTCCAACGAGAATTGTCCAAGCACCGCCAGCGATTCTTCGATCCGTTGTAACAGGCTCCACTCCGCCGGCGAGCTTTGCTGCCGGGCCAATTCTCCAAAGCTGAGCGGGGCGGAGGAGTTGCCAAGAATCCGCTCGCGCAACGCCTGGAGCGCTTGCAGCCGCTCGACGGGCGGAATCAGTTGCGTGTCGGCGATGGTGTCGGTGGTGCGGGCGAGCAAATAGGCAAGACCGATCTGCGGGCGAATGGCGGCGGGCAACACGCGCAGCGTCAGATAAAACGAGCGCGAGGTCGCGCGGAGCAAATCGGTCAGCGTTTCCACCACTTGTTTCCAGAGGATGAATCTTTACGGCTGGAGCGCCAGGTATGATTTCCCAGCAGTCCGTAAAATCATCGCCGAATTAAATACCACAAAGTCCCACCTACATCGGAGTAAAGATGCGCCAGAATAACCGGGGCTATGCGGTTGGTTTTGCATAGAAGATAGAAAAAATTAGAAATGTTGCTCCATGTGAAAATGCCGCTGGCGCGCCTTGGTAAAAATGATAACTCATTTGCAAAGCTGTGCTGATCATCACGGCTTTCGTCACGCTATTGGTGAGTGCTTTCACTTCGGTCATCCGCTTGGGAGAAGCTGGTCGTCAATCAAACAGCGCACGGCGTCATCTGGATACTCCTTGCCGCAGTACGCGCACTTTTTCATGCCGCGGGGGGATTAGGTTACGAAAGTTGTCTTCGCCAACGCGCCAGTTGCCTGCGCACTTCTTTGGTTCCCGGAGCGCCGGTGATGTTCCGCCGCGCCATGGCTTGTTTCAAATCGAAAACCTTGAGGGCGTCGGCCGTGAAATGTTTGTCCACCGACTGCAGTTCCTCCAGCGTCAGCCGGTCCAGCGGTTTACGGACCTTTTCAGCAAGCGCGACGACCGCGCCGACGATGTGGTGCGCCTGGCGGAACGGTACGCCTTTGCGCACGACGTAATCCGCCAGGTCGGTCGCCAGCAGCGTCGGATCGCTGGCCGCCGCGTTGCAAACAGCCGCGTTCACCGCGGTGTTTCCCAGCATGGCGGCCATGAGTCGCGCCGTGACGCGGACGGTGTCGGTCGTGTCGAACAACCGTTCCTTGTCCTCCTGCAAATCACGGTTGTAGGTCATCGGCAGACCTTTCAGGAGCGTCAGCAGCGAGACCAGGTTGCCGATGACGCGTCCTGCCTTGCCGCGCGTCAACTCGGCAACGTCCGGGTTTTTCTTCTGCGGCATCAAGGACGAGCCGGTCGTGTAAGCGTCCGCGATTTTGATGAAATTAAACTCGGAACTCGCCCACAGAATCACGTCCTCGGCCATACGCGAAAGATGAACGGCCAGCAAAGCCGCGTGGCAGCAAAACTCGATGGCAAAATCACGGTCGCTCACGGCATCCATCGAATTTTGGGTAAGCTGCGGTCTGCCTTTGGCGTCAACAAAGCGGAGCAACCTGGCCACCAACTTGCGGTCGAGCGGCAAAGTGGAGCCAGCGTTCGCTCCGCTGCCCAGCGGACAAACGTTCACCCGTTTGAAACTATCCTTCAGCCGCTCGCTGTCGCGTTCCAACATTTCCACGTAGGCGAGCAAATGATGCGCGAAATAAACCGGCTGCGCCCGCTGCAGGTGCGTATAGCCGGGTATCAGCACGCGGGCGTTTTGTTCGCCAAGTCTGACCAGCGCGCTTTGCAGCGAGCGAATGTCCTGTGCAAGTCCAAAGATCTCGTCGCGCAGCCACATCCGCATATCGAGCGCGACCTGGTCGTTGCGCGAGCGGGCGGTGTGCAGCTTCGCGCCGGCGGGCACACGCCGCGTCAGCTCCGCCTCGATGTTCATGTGGACGTCTTCCAGCTCCGGTTGCCATTGAAACTTTCCGTCGGCGATCTCTCGACCGATGTCGTCGAGTCCTTTGACGATGGCCATCTGTTCATCCCTGGTGAGCACGGCGATTTTCCTGAGCATCGTCGCATGCGCGATGGAGCCGAGGATGTCCTGCCGCCACAACCGCCAGTCGAACGAGATCGATTCGGTGAACTGAGCCACATCGCCGCCGGGGGCGCCGAGAAACCGTCCGCTGCGTGAAACCGGGGAAACCTTTTTCATGCCGTGTAACCGGGAAGAATCTGCGACGAACGGCCATGAAAGTCACGCGGGAAAGGCCAACCCGCAGTCGAGGTCAACTCGCCTCTGACCAAAAAAAGAAAAGGAGGATGGCGTTTTCCCCGCCACCCTCCTCAGCCCAGTTCCCAACTACCTCCTTGGACACTTCAAAAATAGCAATTCCGCTGCCAAACTTCAGAAGAGGGGAAGCGAAAAGATTCTCCCCGCTCTTACGCGCTATTCAACCAGCTTGACCCGGTAGAATCGCTGGCTGGACCCGCTCACGGTGCTGTCCACACTTGCGGCCCTCGAACCGTTAACTGCCACACCCCCAGGAAGGTCGCTCCAATTCGTCTCGCTCAAGTCAGTTTTGTATTGCACTTGATAACTCCAGCCCGGCACCGATTCCCACGTAATCGCGACTTGATTGGCGCCGGGCAACACGCTGGCCTGCGCGCTGAATTTGGAAGGCGCGTTCATCGGGTTCGTTGGAACGGGGAAAAAGAATACATCCTGCGTGTTGTTGAAGTCGCCCGTGATCAGGTCGGAGGCCACGCTGCGGAAGACGATCGTGGTGCCATCGGTGCTGATCGTCGGTCCGCTGGAACGATCATTGCCGGTGGCCGTGCCGCTTTGGCTCACGCTCACCAGCGTGTTGGTTCCGGTCAACCGGTCGAACACGAACACGTCCGGCTGGCCGTTGTTGTCGCCGACCACCAAATCGTCGGCGGAACCCCGGTAAGTCACGAACCGGCCATCGGCGCTGATGGAGGGCGAGTCGGACGGACCGTTGCCGCTGCCGGTCCGGTCGTGGTTGAAGCTGATCAGGGTTGTGGTGGCAGTCTGCAGATCGTACAGGAACACGTCCGTCGTGTTATTTGTGTCGTTGGCAACTACGTTCGACAAGCCGCTGACGTACACGATGAACCGGCCATTGGAGCTGATCTGCGGTGACATTTTGCCGATTGGAACTGTCGTGCCGATGGTCAGGTCGATGTTCGATTTCAGATCGTGCCCCAACAATTGGCTCCCCGCCTGATAAACGACAAAGTTGCCGTCGGCACTGATGGTCAAAGCGGAGATCGATGCCGTTGTGTTGGAATAAATAACGGTTTGTGATGGCGAATCCCAGACCAGCATCTTCGGGGGCAAACCGGCGAGGCATGCGACGCGACGGACATCCGCGCTCATCGAAAACGCCAAAGCTCTGCCGGCTGGAGTCACGGAGACGGTCGTGCCCGTTTGCAGATCACGCCAGAAAACATCGCTGCTGTTGTTCGCGTCGTTCGGGATCAGGTTGCTGGCCTGGCTGACAAAAGCCACATATCGCCCTCCCGAATCGATTGCCGGCGCCGAGGAAGCGGCGTTGCCGCCAGTGCTATTCGTACTGACGCTGACCAATTGAGTCGTCCCGCTTTGCAGGTCTCGAAGGTAGATGTTGTCCGTGCGGTTCGTTTGGTCAGGAGTAAGATCACCGGCGTCGCTCACAAACGCGACAAATCGGCCATCGGCGCTGATGGCCGGGTTTC
>QHPA01000164.1 GCA_003218935.1 Verrucomicrobiota bacterium | reverse complement strand
CCGAAGTGGAGACCGCAGTGGCGTCTGGCATAGGTTGCCTGGTGATGATTCGGACGGCTATCGGCGCGGAGTTAAGCACTCCGCAATCCTGCCGCGCAACCCAAAAGTGGCGGCGTCCACGGGCGATTTATCAGTCCGCTGATCGTGTCCGGGTCGCGTCACCCGGCTGATTCAAGCGGCTTCGGCGGAAGCCGTAGAGAAAGTAGAGAACCAATCCGCCAGCCAGCCAGTAAACAAAACGCTTCCAGGTCTTCTGCGGCTGCTCCACCTTCAAATAGGCGCAGGTAAAAATCGCCAGGAGCGGAACCCAGGGAACCAACGGTGTGCGGAACGGGCGAGGCCGGTGCGGATCCGTGCGCCTCAGGATAATGACGCCCGCCGCCACGAGTACAAACGCGAACAGCGTCCCGATATTGCACAGTTCGACCACTTCATCGATGTTCGTCACCGCCGCAAAGCCCGCCACAAATACTCCGGTCAGAATGGTCGTGATGTGCGGCGTCCGGTATTTCGGGTGCACGCGCGCCGCCCACGACGGCAGGAGTCCATCGCGCGCCATCGAGAAGAAAATGCGCGGCTGGCCGATTTGAAAGACCACCAACACCGACGTCGTCGCGAAGACCGCGCCAAACGAGATGAGCCCGGCGGTCCAATTCATGCCGCGCAAGGAAAAGGCCCTGGCTAATGGATCGGCCACCTCGCTGAATTGCTTCCAATTGACCATCCCCGTGAGAACCAGCGCAACGGCGATGTAGATGACCGTGCAGATGATCAGACTGGCGATGATGCCGATGGGCATGTTGCGTTGCGGATTGCGCGTTTCCTCAGCCGCCGTGGACACGGCGTCAAATCCAATGTACGCAAAGAAAATGCTGGCTGCTGCGTTCGAAATCCCGGCGAAGCCGTTCGGGGCGAATGGCGTCCAGTTTGCCGGCTTCACGTAAAACGCGCCCACCACGATAAAGACAACGATGATGCCCAGTTTCAACAGCACCATTGCCGAGTTGAATCCCGCGCTCTCACGAATGCCGCGAACCAGGACCCACGTGATCAACGCGACGATGAGCACCGCGGGCAGATTGAATACGATGGGAACCCCGAGAATTCTCGGCGCTTGCGCCAGCGCCTCATGGCCGCGCCATACGGCGTCGCCGAGTGTGCCCAGGTCAACTCCCTGGCTTTTTGCCTCCGCAACCTTGTGCGCCGCCTGGATCGCTGATCGGAGGTCTGTCCCCAGCCAGAGCGGCCACGGCATATCGAATCCCTTCAACAGGCTCTGGAAGTAATCCGACCAGGAGATCGCCACCGCCACGTTCCCCACCGCGTATTCCAGAATCAAGTCCCACCCTATGATCCAGGCGACCAGTTCGCCCAGCGTTGCGTAGGAATAGGTGTACGCCGAGCCGGAGACGGGCACCATCGCCGCGAATTCTGAATAACACAGCGCCGCGAATCCGCAGGCCACCGCGACCAGCACGAACGACAACACCAATGCCGGGCCCGCGCCGGAGTGGCCGGCTCCGCCGGCGGCCGCCGTGCCAACGGTTGAAAAAATCCCCGCGCCGATGATGGCGCCCACCCCCAGCAACGTCAGGTGCACCGGCCCCAAAGTCCGCTTCAATCGTTGTTCCGGGTGTTCCGTTTCACCCAGGAGAGTGTCCAGCGGCTTGGTGCGAAAGAGAGAACGCATGGTCCGTCGGTCGCGCGTGGGAAAACCGGCCCGATTATTCTACAGGACCAGTCCCCTGCCCTGCGGCAGGGCACGCAGGCCAAACGCGCGTATGGCGCAGCAACCTGGAACCAGCGAGGGGACAAGAGGACTGAAATCAGCGCCGATAATACGGGTCAAAAAAAAGCCTCTGCTGAGCGGCGGTCTGGATGTCCCGAACTTTACGATCCTTCATCGCCTCGAGATGTGCGTCGATAAACCCGACGTTGACCCGGCCGTCGTGAACGAGGAAATGCCCGCTGAGCGCAGTGCCCTGCGGTTTGAAGCTGGCGTTTCGCATCGTCACCGGGTCTTCATTGACGAGCAGAATCTTCTGCATGGGACTGATCACGTTGGCGATTTTCACGCCTTCGGGAAAGGCCCTTGTCAAATCGGTCGTCGGGTCCAGCTCCTCGTTCATGCTGAAGTTGACGCGCAGCGCCTCGCCCAACGGTCCCGTACTGGGGCAACGATAGACGCGGAACGTCCCGGCATAGCTGTCGCGATGCGGCAGGATCCGCGGCAGGCCCGTAGCGTGACTGAAAATGGAGCCGGATTCGGCGTGGAACCCGAAACCGGGGTTCTTCCACAGGTCAGGGTTGTTGGCATCGACATTGGGCTGGCCGCCGAAGACCCAGTCCGGTTGCCAGTTTCGATCCACATCGCCTGGCCAGGGCAGATAATCACCGTTGTCGTCCGCATACAGCGTCATGGCCAGGGCAATCTGCCGCATATTGTTTCGACAGACTGACGACCGGCCCTGCTCCTTCGCCTTGGTAAGGGCGGGCACGAGCAAAGCGGCCAGGATGGTCACGATAACGATGACAACGAGCAACTCGATTAATGTGAAGCCGGCAGGGACGCGTGCAGAAGGAACAACGCATTGACGCGATGAACTGTGCATTCGTAAGGCTGCAGGTTGCATTTTCGTACGGGCTTTGTTTGGACTTCCACTGACTATCCAATGAAACTCGTTTTTGTGCAAGTGCCGTTTTGGAGACGACTACGAACGGTGAACCCGCGCCACCGCTGCTCCAACACGCTGTGGATCGCAGAAACAACGGAGGACAAACGGGCGCGTTGAGGTCGTTCTAACGTTCTAACGATAGAACGGATCGAAATAAATCTTCTGCTGAATGCCGGTCTGAATTTCCCGTACCTGTTTGTCCTTCATCGTCTCGATGTGACCGTCGGCGAAAGCGATGTTGATCCGCCCGTTGTGCGTGATAAAGCGGCCGTTGATGGCCGTGCCGTCCGGTTTGAAACTGGCGTTGCGCATCGTCGCCGGGTCCTCGTTGACGAGCAGAATTTTTTGTGTCGGAGTGACCACGCTGGTGATCTTAACGCCGGCTGGACCCACTTTCGTAAGATCGGTCGTCGGATCCAACTCTTCGTTCATGCTGAAATTCACGCGTTGCGCCAGGCCAATCGCGCCGGTGCTCGGGCACCGATACACCGGATAGACCCTGTTCGTGCTGGTCATCTCGTAACGCGTCGGCGAGCCGCCCTGTAAATACACCGCGCGCTCCACCCGCGGCAGCCCGGTCGCGTAAGTGAAAATCGAGCCGCCTTCGGCGTGAAAACCGTAAGCGGGATTGCTCCACATCCTGGGGTTGGTGGCATAAGTGTTCTCCTGTCCCCCGAAAACCCAGTCCGGTTGCCAATCCCGATCCACCTCGCCCGGCCACGGGATGTAATCGCTGTTGTCGTCCGCATACATGATCATCGCCAGGGTGATCTGGCGCATGTTGCTCTTGCACGCCACCGACCGACCTTGCTCTTTAGCCTTGGACAAAGCGGGAAGCAACAACGCCGCCAGGATCGCGATGATGGCAATCACCACCAACAGCTCGATCAGAGTAAACCCTGTCCGCTCGCGGGCTACGCCAGATATGCGCCTCATCTTGCGACCTCTCGCTTACCGCGTATCTATTTGCGGCTGGTGGCGTGCTCCTGCAGCCAGACCAGGTCTCTATTGTTGGGTGTGATGTAGTCGTGCCCGTGCCAGTCCAGATTCTTGGGAGGAGTGTAGGTCCGTGGATCGAGCCAGCGATGGCTTTCCACGTGGCCGTCGCCAAACGACACCGTCGATCTCGGGCCATGGTAATTGGCGGGGACGTGGTAAAAGGCCGGAGTGGTCATGTGCATCCCGAAGAACGGCCGGCAAATACTGTCCGGGTGAATCTCCGTGAACACAAACAGGTCGGAGGAACCCGGGCTGACCATCTCTCCGGTCTTTTTGAGTACCCGGAAGCCCGGCACCGGATTGTTCCGATACACCGCCCCCTCCCAGCCAACATGCGAGTTCATGCCATAGCTGCGCACCACCGGGTATTTTTTGCCGCCCAGCGTTACCGTCGTCCGATCCGACGGACAACGATAAATGGCGGTCGTTTTCAAATAAGGACCAAACACCGAATACTTCGGGTCGGTCAGCATGAAGGTGTTCGTGTTGTCGTTGGGCGAACTCTCGAAGCTCCCGGAAATCCAGTTCGGCGCAAGGCTGCCATCGCCATTTTGCGCCAACCGCTCCTGGTTATCCCCCGCATACATCACCCAGATGATTGAAAGTTGCTTGAGGTTGTTCACGCACTGGATCGATTGCGCCTTGGCCTTCGCCCTGGCCAGCGCCGGCAACAACAGGCCGGCCAAAATCGCAATGATGGCGATCACCACCAGCAGTTCGATCAGCGTGAAACCGGCCGGCCCGCCCGCTGCGGCAGAACGGCGTCCAGACGAAGAAGCTTTCCACATCATGATGAGTCACTTTGGATCAAAAGAGTTTGCACCGCGTAAACTCCGGCAATTATTCAGCAAAACCAGCCACCCTGCAACTGTGCGTTTGCAGGCACAGACCACCTTCGACTTTCAATCAGCTTAATTCCGCCAGCAACTCCTCCATCTCTTCCCGCGGGCCTTCGTGTGGCGGCGATCGGTGATCGGCACATCTTTGGTTCGGAGGGGGAGATTTCCGGCTGTCGCAGACCACCGCTACAGATCATCGCGGCCGGATCAATATCTCCTCGACGATGGCTCGCGGGGGCAGATGGATAGCCAGCAACGCGCACTCGGCGACATCAGCGGACTGGAGCATCCGGACGCGTGCTTCAGCCGTCGGCGGGTTCGGGCGTTTCTCTAACAGCGGTGTGTCGATGTCGCCGGGAAAAATCGCGCAGGCGCGAATGCCGTTGCCGCGCTCTTCGGCGTTGATGGATTGCGTCAGACCGGCGAGGCCGAACTTGGACATGACGTAGGCCGGCCCGGCCTTGGGACTTGCCTGTTTGCCGGCATCGGACACGATGTTGATGATCGTGCCGCTCTTGCGCGCTCGCATTTGCGGCAGGAACGCCTGCACGCAGTAATAAGCGCCGTGAAGGTTCGTGTTGATCATTGCGTGGTAATCCTCCAACGATAACACTTCAAGCGCGCGCTTCGGAGCGTTTGTCCCCGCGGCATTCACCAATACTTCCACTTCCTTGAACTCCGTGAGAACACGCTTCGCCATTTTCCCGACGGCATTGGCATCGCCGATGTCGCACGGGCAAACGAGCAGGTTTTGGACAGGCGCGCCCGCTCGCTTCATCGTCTCGCGCAAAGTTTCCTCGCGCCGCCCGACCAACGCGATTTTCCAGTCCTGCTTTGCCAACACTACCGCAATGGCCTGGCCAACGCCGCTGCCGGCTCCTGTGACGACTGCCGTTTTGCTCATGGAGGCGTAACTTGGTTCAAAGCGCTTTCAATCAATTGCAAGGCGTCTTTCTCACCAATGCAGGATGAATCTGCTTTTCGATAATTCTTCTCGGACACGTAGAAATCCAAGTCATTCACTTCACACCGTACCGACGTTCCGCTTCGGCCTGAGTCAAGGTGGATTTGCCAAGCGACTTGCGGCGCGCTTCCAGAATGTCAAGATAGTCTTCCAAGTCCTCCAAATCTTCTTGAAGACGCGTAACCTCACGGCGGCGTTTCTTGATGTCCGCATCCAATATTTTGAGCGTAGCTTTAGTCATAAGCTTCTCGACGATGTTTGACGCGGCATATTGTAATCGTTTGGCCCTCCACGTCAAAGAGGACGCGATAGTCCCCATTCGAAGCCGATACGCCGGATCGTGTTCCTTCAGCCGTTTGATGTCGCCGTGCAAACCTGCCTCCACCCGGCCAATCTTCTTCACGATGCCCGCCGTAATTTTCGTTGGCAAGCCGTCAAGGTCGGCCAACGCAATGGCGTTGTAGATGATTTTGAAACGGCTCACGCGATTCCAAGTTTGAAAACCTCAACCGGGCAATTCGACCCACTGCCGCGTCTCCGCCGATTTCACCGCGGCATCCGTCACAGCCTGAGCGCGCGCGCCATCGTAAAAGCTCGGCACGCACGGACTCTGCTTGCGGATGGCGTCAATGAATTCAAAGGCCTGGTCGTAGCGAAATGTCACCAATGGGTCGCCCTGGCGCGGGTCGCGCGGCGAGCCGGGCACCTTCCAGAATTCCTCCGGAATCGTGATGGTTTCGAATCCCGGGCCGCCCACTTTGCCGGTCTGCAGTTTATTCCATTCCCCGGTTATGAAGACGAACGAGCGTTCACTGCCGTTGAGTTCCACGTAATCGAGGCTGCGCCAGCTTTCGTTGCGCCCGCTCGCGAGTTTGCTGCTTTCGAGCACGCCGGTCGCGCCGCCCTGAAACTCGGCGAGAATGGCCACCCAGTCATCCAGATCGTTCGGCGCGCCGCCGCGCATGGGATGCCACTGTTTCAGGTTCGCCACAAGCCGTTTCATCGGACCCACCAGCAGATGCGCGAAGTCGATGCGATGACTGAGCATGTCGCCCAGTTCGCCGGTGCCGGCGAGCTTCTTGACCTGGCGCCAGCCAAGGTTGCGCGTGCCCCAATCCTGCAAGCGGCAGGAGCGGTAGTGATAGGGCTCGCCGACGTCGCCGCGTTTCACGAGGTGCGCGAGGTAACGCATTGCCGGCACGAGGCGATACGTGAACGCTGTCATGTGTCGCACACCCGCTTTGTCCGCCGCCTCGGCCATCTGTTTCGCTTCGGCATAATTCATTGCCAGCGGTTTTTCGCAGAGGACGTGTTTGCCCGCTGCGATGGCGGCCAGTGCGATGGGCGCGTGCAGGAAGTTCGGCGTCGCGATGATGACAGCGTGCACGTCGTCCCGCCTCACGACATCTTCGTATTTCGTCGCAGTGACGTTGACGCCGGTCTGCTGACGCGCGCGCTCCAGGGTGGCCCCGTCGGTGTCGCAGAGCGCAACGACTCTCGCTTCCGGACACAACGCAAGGCCCGGAAGATGATTTTGCAGCGTAATGCCGCCGCAACCGACGATGGTGATACCGATTCGTTTCATGACAACAAGTGAGCCGCGAGTATGGCGAAGCGACCAGCAAAGACAAGCCTTGCTGTCCAAAGAGGGGCCGAAGCAGCGTCCAACGTGCCTTCTGAACGCAGCGCGGACAGCCGTGTCCGCC
Organism: Verrucomicrobiota bacterium; assembly: GCA_003218935.1. Lineage (GTDB taxonomy): Bacteria > Verrucomicrobiota > Verrucomicrobiia > Limisphaerales > AV2 > AV2. The sequence goes on along the minus strand of QHPA01000164.1, from coordinate 5,831 downwards.
GATTCCCAGAAGGTCGGCGCTTCGCGCGGACAAAGCTGTCCGCGCTCCCGACCGACACTTTGGTCCCGCAGCGTCCAAGGCCTAACGCAAACCGGCTTGGCGGCCCGCGTAGGACGGCCTACACTTTGCACATGAATTTCCATCGGACGCTGACAGGCGTCTTCCTGGCTTTGACTCTCAGCGACGGCATCGTTTCTGGCGCGCAGGAACCAGCCCGCCCGAATTTCGTCATCGTTTTCACCGACGACCAGGGCTATCAGGACGTCGGTTGTTTCGGTTCGCCGAACATCAAAACACCGAACCTCGACCGCATGGCGCGCGAAGGGATGCGGTTCACGGATTTTTACGTCGGCCAGCCGGTTTGCACCGCGTCGCGCGCGGCGTTGCTCACGGGTTGCTACCCGAATCGCGTCGGCCTGCTCGGCGCGCTCGGTCCGCACTCGAAGATCGGCATCAGCGACCAGGAATTGACCATCGCGCAGGTGCTCAAGACACGCGGTTATGCCACGGCCATTTTCGGCAAATGGCACCTGGGCGATTCGCCGCAATTCCTCCCGACGCGGCACGGTTTCGATGAATATTTCGGCCTCCCTTACTCGAACGACATGTGGCCGAATCATCCGACCGCCGGCAAAAACTATCCTCCGCTGCCGCTCATCCAAGGCGAAAATGTGGTTCAGGAAATGCCCGACCAAACGCAGCTCACGACCTGGTACAGCGAACACGCCGTGCGCTTCATTGAAAAGAACAAGGACCGCCCGTTCTTTCTTTATGTTGCGCACAACATGCCGCACGTGCCGCTGCACGTGAGTGACAAATTCAAGGGCAGGTCCGAGCGCGGTCTTTACGGCGACGTGATCATGGAAATCGATTGGTCCGTCGGCCAGATCCTCGATGCGCTGAAAAAGAACGGCCTCGACGAGAAAACGCTCGTTGTTTTCACTTCCGACAACGGCCCCTGGCTGCTTTACGGCACTCACGCCGGGTCCGCTCTTCCGTTGCGCGAGGGCAAAACCACGACGTTCGACGGCGGCCTGCGCGAGCCGTGCATCATGCGTTGGCCGGGAAAAATCCCGGTCGGAAGCGTGTGTCATGAAGTGGCGGCGACAATGGACCTGTTGCCGACGTTCGCAAAACTTGCCGGCGCCGAAGTGCCGCGCGACCGAATCATCGACGGCAAAGACATCTGGCCGTTGATGTCCGGACAGCCCGGCGCCAAATCGCCGCACGAAGCCTACTTCTATTATTGGGCCAAACATCTACAGGCCGTGCGCAGCGGCAAATGGAAACTGCACCTGACCCACGATTACGATCATCCCGACCCGCCTGGGCATGACGGCAAACCCGGCAAATACGCGAAGCGCGAGATCGGCTTGGCGCTGTTCGACCTTGAAACTGACGTCAGTGAAACCAACAACCTCGCCGCGCAGCATCCGGACCTCGTCGCCCGCCTCCAGGCGCTGGCCGCGAAATGCCGGGATGACCTCGGAGATTCGGCGACGGGGCAGGAGGGCAAGAACGTTCGACCACCCGGAAAGCTGGTGGAAAAGCGAGTCGCTTTCTAAACAGAATCCAAGTCCGCGACCTGGTGAGGACGCTCAACGCCGCAGGCGAGACGCCGGCGCCACGTTTCAGACGTCGAGCTTTGTCCATGCCGCATTTTTTTTCGATGACTTCACCACGGCTTCGATGAAGGCCATGCCGCGGACGGCGTCCTCGACCTTCGGATAGTCGAGCGCCGGATCGTTCTTGGCCAGCTTCCGGCCTTCGAGCCGGGCGAGCACGTGGTTGGCAAAGTTTTTGTAGATGTTCGCGAAGGCTTCCAGATAACCCTCGGGGTGCGCGGGCGGCGTGCGCGTGGCGGCTTTGGCATTCGCGCCGAGGTAACCGTTGGCGGTGCGATAGACCTGCATCGGCTGGTCGAGCCATTTCACGAGCATCGAATTCGGTTCCTTCTGATGCCATTCGATGCCGCCCTTTTCGCCATAGACGCGGATGTTGATATTGTTTTCCTCGCCGACGCTGATCTGCGAGCAGTGCAGCACGCCTTTCGCGCCGCCCTTGAAACGGAGCAGCACGTTGCCGTCGTCATCCAGCTTGCGCCCCTTCACGAAGCTGGTGATGTCAGCGGCGAGTTCCTCAATCTGCAGGCCGGTGATGTATTCGGCGAGGTTCTCGGCGTGTGTGCCGATGTCGCCGATACTGCCGGCCGCGCCACTGCGCTTGGGGTCGGTGCGCCAACCGGCCTGTTTCTGCCCGGTGGCTTCGATGCGCGTGGCCAGCCAGCCCTGCGGATACTCGACGACGACTTTGCGAATTTTGCCGAGCTTGCCCGCCCGGATCATGTCGCGCGCTTCCTTCACCAGCGGATAACCGGTGTAATTATGAGTCAGGCCGTAGAGCAGGCCGCTTTTCTTCACCAGCTCCGCGAGCTTTTTAGCCTGGACCAGATTGAAGGTGGCGGGCTTGTCACTGAGCACATGAAAACCCTGTTCGAGCGCCATCTTCGCGGGCGGGAAGTGCATGTGGTTGGGAGTCACGATGGCGATGAAATCCATGCGCTCGCCTTCGGGCAGCCAGGCCTCGGTCTTGATCATTTCCTCAAATGTGCCGTAGCAGCGTTCCGGCTCAAGGAAGAGGTCCGCGCCCGACGCGCGCGAACGTTCCGGGTCCGATGAAAACGCGCCGCAGACGAGTTCGATCTGTTGGTCCATGGCCGCCGCGATGCGATGCACGGCGCCGATGAATGCGCCCCGACCGCCGCCGACCATGCCGTAGCGAATTTTTCTCCTCATAATGTGTGCAGGCTGAGTTGGGGGCAGGTGCCGTGATTGTATCCGGTGGTAGCACAGCACCGCCGCCGCCAGGTCAGGACACTGGCGAGTTGGTTGTGATTCGTGGCGTTTTTGGCTTTTGTGTTAAAGTAGATATTGAATTAGGCGACGCGGTCTTTATAGTGGCCGCCGTTTTTCAAGTCAACGGGCGACTTGGCGCAAACGTTGGATCGTTAAAATCGTTAAAACGTTGGATCGTTAAAACGGTACGCATGGCAAACACGCTCGCGCGGTAACGTTTTAACCTTTTAACGATGTTAACGAACTGAAATATGCAGGTTCATTTGTTGAAATCGAAAATTCACCGCGCGCAGGTGACCGGCGCGAGTCCCGATTACGAAGGCAGCCTCACCATCGCCGAGGACCTGATGGAAAAGGCCGGGCTGCTGCCGTACGAACGAATTTTGTGCAGCAATCTCGCCAACGGCGAGCGCTTTGAGACTTACGCCATCAAGGGCGAGCGCGGCTCGGGCGTCATCGAACTCAACGGCGCCGTGGCGCACCTGGGCAAAATCGGCGACCGGCTGACCATCATGGCGTTCACGGAAGTGGACAGCGCGAAAGCGACGCGCTGGAAACCGCGCGTGATCGTGCTGGGAAAGAAGAACAAGATCATCAACGAACGGGGAATTTGATCGGTGCGTCGATGTTGCCGAACGCGACTGTCTCTCTAAATCGGCAATCGCAAATCGCAAATCGCAATGCCTCTGACCGCCGCCGAAATCGCCAAACAAATCGATGGTGAAGTGTTGGGCGAGGGCTCGATGACACTCACCGGCTTCGCCCCGGCCGACAAGGCCAGGGCCGGCGATCTGACGTTCGCGGAAAACCAGACCTACTTCAATCGCGCCGAGCAAAGCGCCGCCGCCGCCATCATGGTAGATGGACAGTTCAGCTCCACAAAGAAAACGATCATCCGCGTGCCGAACGCGCGCATCGCGTTCGCGAAGGTGCTGCCGCTGTTTTTTCCAGAACCAACTTTCGCTCCCGGCGTTCATCCCAGCGCCGTTGTGGCCCCGTCCGCGCAGATCGACCCGGCGGCGTATATCGGACCGCACTGTGTCGTTGGCGAACAGACGCGCATCGAGGCGCGCTGTGTGCTGCACGGCGGCAATCACGTCGGCGCAAATTGCGTTCTTGGCGCAGACACTCAGCTTTTCCCGAACGTCGTGCTTTATCCCGGCACGCACGTCGGCCAGCGCGTCCGCATCCACGCCGGCGCGGTCATCGGCTCGGACGGTTTCGGCTACGTGCTCGACTCCGGCGCGCATCGGAAGGTGCCGCAAATCGGCGGCCTCATCATTCACGACGACGTGGAGATCGGCGCCAACGTCACGATTGACCGCGGCGCGCTCGGCTCGACTTCGATTGGCCGGGGCACGAAGATCGATAACCTCGTCCAAATCGCCCACAACGTCGCCATCGGCGAACACTGTCTCGTCGTCGCGCAGTCCGGCATTGCGGGCAGCACCAAGCTCGGCAATTTCGTCACACTGGCCGGCCAGGTCGGTCTGGCCGGCCACCTGAAGATCGGCAACAAGGTCATCATCGCCGCCCAGTCCGGCGTGATGCACGACATTCCCGACGGCGAAAAATGGTTTGGCTATCCCGCCCAGCCAGACCGGCAAATGAAACGCCAAATCCTCGCCGCCCAGCAGATGCCTGAACTGCTCCGTCGCGTGGCGGAGTTGGAGAAAAAGCTCGCCGAGGCGACTCACGCAAATGCCAGGAAGCCTTAAGAACACCGCCCGTTGACACTACCACCATTGCACGGCTGCTCTCCCTCTCCCCACGAGGGACGAGCGGGGAGAGGGACGGGCAGAGGGGTTGTAAGAACAGAGCTATCGATCATCGGATTTCCCCTCTCCCTGACTCCCCACTCCTTCGTCGTGGGGAGAGGGAGATATTTCCGGCTCACTTATTGGTGAGTAGTGTCCACGCTCCCCGAGCCCAAATCACTTTTTGACTGTTGACTTGCGCAGTCTGTTTGCTAGGTTCACCCCTCTTTGATTTCGGATCTGATGAAAACATATTTGCCGAAAGTGAATTTGAACGATCGTAAGTGGCACGTCGTTGATGCCGACGGCGCGGTTCTGGGACGACTGGCCGCGCAAGTCGCCGATATTCTGCGCGGAAAAAACAAGCCGGTCTTCACGCCGCACCTCGATGCCGGCGATTTCGTCGTCGTCATTAACGCGGAAAAGGTCGTCCTGACCGGCAAGAAGGAGACCGAGAAGCTTTTCATGTCTTACTCCGGCTGGAAAGGCGGCGAGAGTTACAGGTCCGTCGCTCAGGTCCGCGCCCGGCATCCCGAACGCCTCATCCTGCACGCCGTGAAAGGCATGATTCCCAAAAACCGGCTTGGCGACCGTTTGCTGACCAAGCTCAAAGTCTATAAAGGCAGCCACCACCCGCACGCGGCGCAGAAACCCGAACCGCTGAAGGCGGCTGCTTGATTCCCTCAACCCTCAACGCTCAACTCTCAACCAAGCAGATGGCAGAAACGAAAGTTCAGGAATTCCTCGGCACCGGCCGGCGCAAGACCTCGGTCGCGCGGGTCCGATTGGCAGCCGGCTCCGGCAAGATCACTGTGAATAACCGTACGTTCGAGAATTATTTCCCGATCGAAAACCTGCGCATGCTCGCGTTGCAGCCGTTGACCGTGACCGAGACTGCGGCAAAATTCGACGCGCGCGTCAGTGTCAGCGGCGGCGGTCCCTCCGGCCAGGCCGGCGCCGTACGGCACGGCATCGCGCGGGCGCTGCTCGCCGCCGACGCCAAACTGCGTCCGGCGCTCAAGTCCAACGGCCTGCTGACACGCGATCCGCGCATGCGCGAGCGCAAGAAGTACGGCCAGCCGGGCGCTCGCAAACGTTTCCAATACAGCAAACGCTAAAACGAGTCCAGATTTGCAAGCCCCGCTGGCGATGGCCCGCGGGGTTTTTGTTTTGGTCAGTTGTGGGTTGTCAGTTGTCAGTTGCAAGATGTCCGATGTTG
>QHPA01000334.1 GCA_003218935.1 Verrucomicrobiota bacterium | reverse complement strand
GGCGATTTGCCAGATATGCTTTCGGGAGGCCGCGTTGAAGCGGGCCTGTAGGGCCGGAGGTAAAAGGCTACGCGCCGAACAATGTTCCACGTCGAACGTGACCGAGCCGCGAATGTCGGGTCCAGGTCAGATTGGCCTCCTGGAATTATCTCAACCTGCCTTTGCCGGCTTAGGTTCGGGAAGCCCCCGGAGACGGGCGCCGTCGGCCACGACGGCCCCGGCTTGTTGACACGATTGCAGAAAATCCACCAGCGCGGCGGCGAAGGGCGCGAGCCCCTCGGAGAGGTCATCCACAAAAGTGAGAATGGTTCTGCTCATGCTTTCTTTTTAAAAGAAATGCGGCCTCTGGCACAACTTTTCGCCGAAGCCACATCGTTTTGGAACGGTTACCGTCCGAGGGCAGAGAGCCAAGAAAATGCGTGCATTCCGAAATGAACCGGTTAGATTAGTTCAAATTTACAAAAATGGACCCGCAGGTTGATACGAAGGACCCCGCCGCGGTGGAAAGAGAAGTGCAAGCGGTGTATGTGGCGATGTTCCCCCGGGCAGACCGCTCCTTTGTCCCCACGGCGCTGGGTTGGTTGAGGGATTGCTTTGCGGGAAAATACAAGGACTACCAGGCGAGCGACGCGCGTTATCACGACCTCGAACACACCTTGCAGGGCACCCTTTGCATGGCGCGCCTGTTGCATGGGCGCCATCAGGCCGGCGCGAAGCCGGGTGTCAGCCAGCGGCTGTTTGAGCTGGGTTTGCTGGCCATTTTACTGCACGACACTGGCTACTTGAAAAAGAAAGACGACGCCGGCGGCACCGGCGCCAAGTACACCCTGACGCACGTGACCCGCAGCGTCCAATTTGCCGAGCAGTTCCTCGAAGAGAAAGGAATCCCGCTTGCGGAAATCCGGATGGTGCAGAACATGATTCGTTGCACCGGCGTGAACGCAAACCTGGCGCTCATTCCGTTTCAAAGCGAGGTCGACAAAACGGTCGGCTTCGCGCTCGGCACGGCGGATTTGCTGGGGCAAATGGCGGCGGACGACTACGTGGAGAAATTGCCTGTCCTGTACTCGGAATTCGAGGAATCGGCCCGCTTTTACGAAGGGAAAATGGCAGCCACGCAGAGTTTTTCCGGCGCAAACGATCTGGTGCGCAAAACGCCGGATTTTTGGACGAAATACGTGCTGCCTAAAATCAAGAATGAGTTCTGGGGGTTGTATCGCTTCCTGAACCGTCCCTATCCTAACGGGCCGAACTATTACCTTCAGCGGGTCGAGGCCAACATCGAAAAGGTTCGCCGGCAACTGGCCGCTGCCGTTTAATTTTCGCGGCGAAGGAGGCAAAGCGTTGATCGGCCTTCCGGCCAGGCCTCCCGGGTGTCTTTTTGCTTTTGCATTTTCTGATTTATCCTTTGAATCCCTGGGATGTCGCCCGACCACGTGCCGCAGCCTTTTCGTTCGCCGGTCAATTTCCAGATCGACTATGCGAGCGAGCTGAATCCACAGCAGCACTCCGCTGTCACCGCGCCCCCCGGGCCGGCCCTGGTCATCGCCGGCGCCGGCGCCGGCAAAACACGCACCCTCACTTATCGGGTGGCCTTCCTGCTGGAACAAGGCATTCCCGCCGACCGCATCCTGCTGCTCACGTTCACGAACAAAGCGGCAGGAGAAATGATGCGGCGTGTGGCCGATTTGCTCGGCGGCGATATTTCGTCGCTCTGGGGAGGCACGTTTCACTCGATCGGCAACCGCATTTTGCGCCGGCACGCTGATTTGCTCGGTTATCCAAGGGGTTTCACGATTCTGGATCGCGAAGACGCGAAGGACCTGATTGCCGACTGTCTTGACGAGGCGGAGATCGATCTCAAAGCATCGGGCTTTCCCAAGGCCGACGTGGTCGCCGACATTTTTTCGCTGGCCGTCAACACGGAGAAGGCGGTCGCGCGAATTCTCGAAGAGCGCTACGACTATTTCAGTCCGCTCGCGCCACAGTTCGGGGAGGTGCAACGTCGCTACGCCGAACGCAAGCGCGCCACCGGCGTGATGGACTTTGACGACCTGCTGGTGCTCTGGCTGAAATTGCTGCAAGAGCACGCTGAAGTGCGCGAACGGTACCAGCGCCGATTCCAGTTTATTCTCGTGGACGAATATCAGGACACGAACAAGCTCCAGAGCGACCTCATTGACCTGCTCGCCGCGGGGCATCACAACGTGATGGTGGTAGGGGACGATTCGCAGAGCATCTACTCGTGGCGCGGCGCGAATTTCCAAAACATCCATCAATTTCCCGAACGCTATCCGGAAGCGAAGGTTTACAAGATCGAAACGAACTACCGCAGCACGCCGGAAATTCTGTTGGTGGCCAATGCCGCCATTGCCGCGAACGTTCATCAGTTTGGCAAGCAACTCACGCCCGCTCGCAAATCCGGCGTCAAACCGGTGCTCGTCACCTGCGGCGATGCCAGCGAACAGGCGGCGTTCGTTGCTCGACGCGTGCTCGAGCTGCGCGACGAAGGAGTCAACCTGAACGACGTGGCGGTGCTTTATCGCGCCCACTTTCACGCGCTCGAATTGCAACTCGAACTGACCCGGCGCAACATTCCCTTCAGCATCACGAGCGGCATCCGCTTTTTCGAGCAGACGCACATCAAAGACGTCGCCGCGTATCTCAAGCTCGTTTGCAATCCGCGGGACGAACTGGCGTTCAAACGGCTCGCGAAACTTCTGCCTGGCATCGGAGGCAGGAGCGCCGACAAACTCTGGGCGGCCTGCAACGCGGAGCGCGGAACGCGGAACGCGGAGTCAAAGAGCAAAAACCCGATTGCCGAGACGTTGCAATCATGCGCCGGCCGTGTGCCGAAGAAAGCCGCGACCGCCTGGGCGCAGTTCACCGCCACGATGGCGCAGCTCGAAGCGGCATCCGTGCGCGGCAGCGCGGCGAAGATGATTCGGCTGGCACTGGAAGCGGACTACGAGGCTTATTTGCAGGCGCACTACGCGAACTATCGCTCGCGGTATGAAGATTTGGAGCAACTAGCCAATTTCGCCCGGCAATTTTCCAACCCCGAAGAATTTCTCACGCAACTGGCGCTGCTCACGAATCTCGAGGCGGAAGACGACCGGCCGGCTGCGACGGACACCGAGCAGATCCGGCTTTCGACTGTCCATCAGGCCAAGGGACTCGAGTTCGCAGTCGTCTTCATCATCATGCTCTGTGACGGACTGTTTCCGGCAGCGCGTTCGCTGGGCACGCTCGAGGGTGAGGAAGAGGAACGGCGGCTCTTTTACGTCGCGCTTACGCGGGCGAAAAGCGAGCTTTACCTGAGCTATCCGCTGGTTCGCTTCACGCAGGGAAGAGGCGGTGACGCCGCGCAACAGCCGTCGCGTTTTCTGGACGAAATTCCGGCGGAGCTGCGCGACGAGTGGAACCTGCTGTCGTTCAATCCGTGTGGTTGAGCAGATTGCGCGGCGTCCCTACCCGGGGCTGCCCAACACTTTCATCACCTCCTCGTCGGTCGTTTGTGGGAAGCTGCGATAGTAACGCCCTACCGCGTCGAACTCAGGATCAACAAAGAGCACCAGCACCCTGTCCGCGACACGTTCCAGACGTTCGACCGCGTTGTCCGACGCGACCGGCGCGGCCACGATGACAGCCGCAGCGTCGCGGTTTTTCGCCGAGCGCACGGCGGCTTCGGTGGTTGCGCCCGTGGCCAAACCGTCGTCCACGATCAGCGCGCTTTTACCCTTGAGCGGCGGCCGATTGGAGCGAAGAAATCGGGCCCGATATTCGGTCAGCCGCTCCGTTTCCTCCGCGAGTACTTCCCTTAAATCGGCCTGCGAAACGCCGGTCCGGTCGATCACCTCCTCGTCCAACACCAGCGTGCCGTCCTCGGCCAGCGCGCCGACGGCGAATTCGCGGTGCCCGGGATGGCCGATCTTGCGGACCACCAGCACGTCGAGCGGGCATTTCAAAATGCCAGCGACTTCGGCAGCCACAATCACGCCACCGCGGGGCAAACCCAAAACAAGATTCGCCTGAACGTTTAGTTCGGCCAGGTAGCGGCCT
>QHPA01000333.1 GCA_003218935.1 Verrucomicrobiota bacterium | reverse complement strand
TCAACAAGCAAGCCAACAAGGACGTTCTCGGCACGCTGAAGGAAGCCGTCGCCAAGATCAACGCCCTGCCCGCACGACCGGACTTCATTCTGCACACCGGTGACCTCACGCATCTCTCCGAAGCCGAGGAGTTCGATACGCTTGAACAAATCCTGAAGAGTTGCAAAACCAAGCAGGTGTTCTACGTGCCGGGCGAACACGATGTGCTCAATGACAACGGCAAACAATTTCTTCAGCGCTTTGGCAAAGGAACAAAGGGCAGCGGCTGGTTCAGCTTCGATCACAAAGGCGCGCATTTCATCGGCCTGAACAACGTGACGAACATCCGCGAAGGCGGTCTCGGCCAGCTCGGCGATGAACAACTCGAATGGATGGAGGACGACCTCAAGCCGGTTTCCGACAGCACGCCCGTCGTGTTGTTTGCGCACGTGCCGCTCTGGATGGCCTATCCGCAATGGGGTTGGGGCACTGAGGACGGTGCACGGGCGCTCGGCTACTTGAATCGCTTCGGCTCGGTCACGGTCCTCAACGGCCACATCCATCAAGTGCTGAAGAAAATGGAAGGCAATGCCACGTTCCACACGGGCATGTCCACAGCGTTTCCACAACCCGCGCCCGGCTCTGCGCCCAAGCCCGGCCCGATGAAAGTCGAAGCTGGCAAACTCCGCGGCGTGCTCGGCATCACCGACGTTCGCTACCGAGCAGGCACACACTCCCTGGCGATCGTAGACGACACGCTCGGCTGAACCTAGTTCGGTTATGGAAACGTTGTTCTGGCAACGGCTGCACGGCGGCAGCACGCACTTGCCCATCGTGCTGCTGCCGTTGTCGGTGATGCTCGATTTTGTTGCTTCGCGGTCGCGCGAAGAGGTATTGCGGCGAGCATTTCATGTCGCCGGCTTTGCCACGGCGGTCGTCGCCGCGCTGGGCGGCAGCGCGGCGGTCGCGGCCGGCGTGGCGATGAGCCACGGGCAACTGCTCGGCAGCGGCGTCGAAAAATTGCATCACCTCTACGTCTGGCCGGCGTTCGGTCTATCCCTCGGACTCGTTACGTGGCGGCTATTGCGGCGCGAGCGAATATCGCAACGCGGCCTCCGTGTTTATCTCGCCGGCATGACTATGGCGTCCGGGTTGATGATGGGCGCAGGTTACTGGGGTGGCGAATTGTTGCTCCATGCGAACCTTGAATCTTCCGGCGCATCCGCGAACGCGCTCACGGACGCCGCCTCGGTGGCTCGCGGCCACGATTTGTTTCTGATGAACTGCGCCCATTGTCACGGCGACGACGCACACGGCACGGAAGAAGGGCCGGATCTGACCACGTTCCGAAAGTCCGACACTCGGATCGCATCGATCGTCAAAAACGGCATCAAAGGCGAGATGCCGCGCTTCGGCCAAAAGCTCACCGACGAAAACCTGAGATTGCTAACGTTGTTTCTGCACTCAGTGAACAGGGCCGCGAGGTAAAACAATGATCACACCTCGCGGCCGGTCTTTTCCCTTCCAAACCAGCATGAGCGAACAAATCAAACTCAAACCGTACGAAGGCCTTGCCCCTGAGGTTGTATGGGAATTCGAAGTTAGTCCATGGCGGTATGTTTCAAACATCGCCCACCAACAATCCCGGCAAGTTCGACCTGTGGATCGAGCTTAGACCAAAAACCGGAAGCTTGTGATTGGAAATTGGAAAGCAGTCGAATGAGCCCAGGCCGCTCAACTTCCTTAGTGGGGATTCTGAAGACTTCCGCGGTTGAAGGATTCATCCTTGGCCTGCTTGCCTTACCCCATCAATAAGACCGTCAATTCGCCGGCGCCTGAGTCGCTTCAGTCGAATTGGGCAGAATTCTCCGAGCGTTTCGGACAGCCCGGCGCTACTCATTGGGAAAGAGGTTCTTCTCCTAATCGACCACGACTGGATTCTTCATCGCGGCCTCAACTCCGTCCCAAAAAACGATTCTTGATTCCAGCGCTCTTTCGGCCGCTCTCCTCGCTTCCTGTTCTCGACGGTCGTTCTTGTCACATAACGTGGCCACCAATTGGAGAGCGAGCGGGCCGTGTGTTTCCGCGTCGAGTTGTGTGTGGCGTTTAAGGTAATAGTGAAAATTGGGAGCCATGCCCTCACTGATTTTCATTCGTTCGAGCAGTGCTCCGAACATCGCTGGAATAAGATCCTCCCGGCCGAAGGCAAAGGCTGATGCCGTGCAATGGTCTTTCTGTTCGCGAATGAATTGAAATGTTGATTGGACAAATTCGATTGCTGGTCGTGGAACAATGGGAAGACCTAATGCCGCCTCAACGCCATTTTCATTCACGACAGAGATGAACTGCCGGATCGGTCTGGTATCGGCCCTAACTTCTTCCATCGACAACAAATAAAGTTCGAAATGGCTGATGAATCGCGTCGTTCCGGCAACATTGTATTCATCACATTCTTCACCCAGGACGATTTCGTTTATGAAACGCCGCAACTCGGGTCGAGAAGACGGCATCCAAGGTGTCTGCGCTGGTGCAACTGCGGCCTGGAGTGCTTTCAATAACGACATAAAATCCCATACGGCGTAGATGTGATGCTCCATAAAGCACCGTAAATCCTGTAGCGTCTCGACGGACTCATAGATCGGATGTCTCGTGAGTTTTTCCTTCAACGTCTCGACCCGTTCGTTTGCAATCAAGCTTCCACCTGCCATCAGGACGACATGCTGTCAGCACGAACATGATTTGGCTAGCACAGCGTAAAGGAGCCAAGGCTTATTCTGATTTCCACGATGCGTGACCGTCCGACGCACGTGCGGTGTTTCATGCTTTAGGCCTAACAGACCGACTCTTCCCAGTTGCGCCGGCGTCCGCAGGCAGGCTCAAGCCGCTACCGCCACTTCCGCTACATCCAGAAAGCCTTTCAAGTGTAAGGCGCGCGTTGGGTGACGCAGCTTGCGCAATGCTTTGGCTTCAATCTGGCGGATGCGTTCGCGTGTGAGTTTGTAGTGCTTGCCCAATTCGTCCAGGGTGCGCCCGTAACCGTCCACCAGCCCGAACCGCATTTCCACAATCCGGCGTTCGCGTTCATTGAGAGTGCCCAGAACCTGATCCAACTTCTCCTTCAAGAGGCAGACGCCGGTCCTGACCGATGGATTCTCCGCCGACTTATCCTCGATGAAATCACCGAAACAGGCGTCCTCGCTGTCGCCGACCGTGGCCTGCATGGAGATGGGGTTCTGGGCCATCTTGAGAATGGCCTGGACGCGTTCGCTGGAGAGCTGCATTTCGTCGCCAATTTCCTCGGATGTGGCTTCGCGGCCGAATTCCTGGAACAGTTCTTTTTGCGCCCGGATCAGCTTGCCCATGATTTCGATCATGTGCACCGGGATGCGGATGGTGCGGGCCTGGTCGGCAATGGCGCGGGTAATCCCCTGGCGAATCCACCAGGTGGCGTACGTGGAGAATTTATACCCGCGGCGATACTCGAATTTTTCCACGCCCCTCATCAAGCCGATGTTGCCTTCCTGGATGAGGTCCAGGAACGGCAGCCCGCGATGGGTGTATTTCTTGGCGATGGAGATCACCAGCCGCAGGTTGGCTTCGGCCATTTCAGTCCTGGCCTGGTGCGTCCTTGCCGCACACTCGTTCAATTGGTGGTGGGTCTTGAAATATTCCCCGTGTGGCATGCGCGCAAATGCCTCCAGCGATTTGATCTTCTGTTTCTCGGATTTGATGATGGACTGCTGTTGTTCGGATTTGCGCTGGCATTCCGAATCTCCGATCACGCGCAGGCTCGCTTGAATCTTGTCATGTAGGCTCTGCGTCACCAGGGCCATTTCCTCAATGACCCGCTGCTTGTAATAAAACGCCGGAAACGTTTCCTGGAGTTTCCTGTCGAGCTTCTTGAACTCGTTGAAGGACCTTTCCCACGTGGAAGTCCTGGCCGCCTCCTGCCAGCGCGCGTACTTCTCATCCACCTTCCGGTCCAACTCGCGAACCTTTTTGGTGAGCCGACGCAAGACTTTCAAATGCCGATC
>QHPA01000332.1 GCA_003218935.1 Verrucomicrobiota bacterium | reverse complement strand
CGCGCCTCGATAAGATCGAAGTGGAGCGCAAAGGCTCGGTGCGCCGGGCCAAGCTTACCTACCTTCGCAAACGCATCGGAAAAGGCGCCGTGGCAGTGAAGGAAAAAGAAACAGCCATCGCCGCCGCGAAGTAAACCTCTTACGGTCAAAGTCCCAAAAGCGCGGGCCTTGTCTCGCTTTTTCGCCCAAGCGCGCACGGAACGGACGGAACGCGAACGGCCGGGTCGGGGGCGAGCGGCACGCACTCCTCGGGACCGGGCCAGGCCGGCCCTTTCCTGGCATGACAGGCGGTTCCCCTTTCAGCTACGCTGCCGCGTGTGAAATGCGTGGTGACTGCGGGGCCTACCTACGAGCCTTTGGATGAAGTTCGGCGGTTGACGAACTTTTCCACCGGCAAGCTCGGCACTGAACTGGCGAATTTTCTGACCGGCCAAGGGCACGAAGTGGTCCTGCTCCTCGGTTATTACGCGAACTATCGCGGCGAGCATCGAGCCCGGCGGGTGGAGACATTCACCACGACTGCCGATCTGCACACGCGACTTCAGGCTCTCTCAAAGGAAGGCGCCGGCGCGGTGTTTCATGCCGCCGCGGTGAGCGACTTCAGTTTTGGCGGGGTCTGGGAACAAGAGGAAAGCGGCAATTTGGTCCAATGCGTCGAGCGAAAAATCTCCACAAAGAAAGGGCAAGTGCTCGTCGAGCTGAAACCGACGCCGAAAATCATCGGCGAACTGCGCGGCTGGTTTCCGCAGTCGCGGCTGGTGGGCTGGAAATACGAACTGGACGGGGACCGGGCGCGCGCCGTTCAGGCGGCAGAACGACAGATTGCGCTGAACCGCACGAACGCCTGCGTGGTCAACGGCGCCGCTTATGGCGACGGCTTTGGTCTGGTGACGGGCGCGGGGAAATGCGAGCACGTGCCTGATACGCGGTCGCTTTACCGGGCCCTGGCCGGATGGATGGCTTGCTGATTTTTGAAGTTCCAAAAGGACTACGGTTGGACGGTGCGGGCAAAGGCGATGGAGTCGCGATAACGCTTGTTGTCGGCGCGGATGCGGGCAATCAGAGTTTGTCCAATCGCATACAAAAAGGGGGCCGCCAGGTCGGGCGCTTCGTTGATGAGCTTTTGAAACGCGCCGGCGGAAATCTTGAGGAGCAGGCTCTCCTTGTTGGCGACCACGTCGGCGGAACGCGGGCCGTGGTCAAACAGAGCGACTTCGCCGAAGAATTCGCCGGGAGCCATCGTCACCAGAATGGTTTCCTTGCCTGCAATCACCATGCGCACACGCACCTCCCCCTCGAGCACGAGATACATCGCATCGCCCGGACTGCCTTGCTTGACGATTTCCGTCCACTGCCGCACCGGGTGCAATTCCATGAAATCTACGAACCGTTCCAGTTGCCGGTCGCTGAATCCAGCGAGGATCCTGACGCGCCGCAGCGCGCCGGGTTTGAGCGTCATCGAAGTGCCGTCGGGCGCGCTGATCGTGGGCGCCGGCACGCCCGCCGCCGATCGCGGTTGAAAAAACATTCTCAACTCCGCGATGCGGCCGGCCTTCAACCAGTCATCCTTTTCCTGGAGGTGAATCCAGGTGTCCGCCGTGACTCGCTCTTCCTGCACCCAGTTGACCAGCGTGGGCAAATCGACGGGCCCATACACCACATTGTCCACGCCCCAGATGCAATAGCCCGGGGCGTCATTGTCCGATTGCATGAACCGCTTTTAGCCGAAGGGCGAACGGTAATAAAGGGGAAAAGATGAGCTCGGCGGCGCGGTTACATCTGCTCCGTTGTCCCAACGCCGAGGACTTCAAGACCCTGGTTCAACACACGCGCGGTCAAATCACACAGCGCCAAACGCGTCGCGCGCTCGGATTCAGCGGCTTTCAACACCGGACAATTCTCATAGAAGCGGGCAAAACGCCCGGCCAGTTCGTAGAGATAATTACAGAGAAAGTTCGGGCGGTATTCGTCAGCGACCGCTTCCAGCACCAGGCCAAAGTTCAGCAAGTGCTTCGCCAGCGCAATCTCTTGCGGCGCGGCCAAACTTAATTCCGCGTTCCGCACTCCGCGTTGCGCGTTCTCTGCGCCGCCTTTGCGGAAAATGCTTCGAATCCGCACGCAGGCATATTGCAGGTACGGAGCGGTGTTCCCCTCGAGCGCCAGCATCTTGTCCCAACTGAACACATAATCACTCTGACGGTTCGGCAGCAGATCGGCGAACTTGACCGCCCCGAGGCCGACGATGCGCGCGATTTCGCGCCGCTGGCTTTCGCGCAGTTCGGGATTTTTCTCCGAAACAATCTTGAACGCGCGTTGCTCTGCCTCGTCGAGGAGGTCGCGAAGTTTAACGTTTTCGCCGCTCCGCGTTTTCAGCGGCTTGTTGTTGTCGCCAAGCACGGTCCCGAAATCGATTAACTTTAACTCC
Source organism: Verrucomicrobiota bacterium (assembly GCA_003218935.1). Taxonomy (GTDB): domain Bacteria; phylum Verrucomicrobiota; class Verrucomicrobiia; order Limisphaerales; family AV2; genus AV2. Next base: position 1,513 of record QHPA01000332.1, on the reverse strand, counting down.
GGTGGATTGCGGCGCGTTTTCGTGAACCACCTGTGGACGGTGAAAAAAAGATGGTCGAAATGATCTCTCTGTCGCGAATCGACAACGTAAAGCACTCTGTCCGCTTTTAAGTTTTCTTTTCGGTAAAGAACAGTGGCCAAGTCGGTGGATGCGTAATTGGCGCCGCCATCCCGTTTGCGGATGATGAAAGGCTGCGCCTTGATATTCGCCGGAGCTTCAGGCTCATTTTGAAAGACGACGAGCGCACCTTCACTCTCAACTGCGAGGCCGCAGTCGGTGAGCTCCTGGTAGACCCGCTGAACCTTGTCGTTATAGAAACTTTCGCCAAGTGCGTAGTCGAATTTGACGCCAAGCCGCGAATAAATCTCATCGAACTGTTTTTGTGAGAGCGCGATCATCTCGCGCCAGATCGCGAGGTTTTCCGGGTCGCCGCTCTGCAGTTTCACGAGTTCGGCGCGGGCACGGTCGAGTGTGGACTGATGGAAGCCGGGCTTTTCAGGGTCGCACTGCGCGCTGATGGCTTTGTAGATCCGATCCATCTCGCCGAGCGGATCGGCCTCCAGTGTTTGCCGGTCAAGTAAAGTCTTCCACCCGACGAGCAACATGCCGAACTGCGTCCCCCAATCGCCGATGTGATTGTCCGTGATGACGCGATGGCCCAGCAGCCGCAGCGTGCGCGCGAGACAATCGCCAAGGACCGTCGAGCGAATGTGGCCGACGTGCATTGGCTTGGCGACGTTCGGCGAACTGAAATCAATGACGATGGTGCGCGGTTGTTTCGCCTTTTGGACAAAGGGATGTTCGGCGCGGATGGCGGACTGGAGCGCCTGCGCCAGCGCCGAAGTCTGGAGGCGAAAATTGATGAAGCCCACGCCGGCCAGCTCCACTTTTTCGCACCACTCCCCGACGTCCAACCTGGCCAATACATCGGCCGCGAGTTGCCGCGGGCTCAGCTTGCGCTCTTTGGCGAGTGAAATCAGCGCGGTGCACTGGTAATCACCAAATTTCGGATCGGGACAGGGACGCACGAGAAGCAACGAGGTATCGGCCTTGGGCAAAACCTGGCGAGCGGCCTCCTGCAATCGGTCCTGGAGCAATTGATGAATCACGAGTGTAAAGCGAGCCGCTGCGGCATTTGCATCGAGGGAAAGATGCAATCTCTATCTGGCTGTTCCCGTGGCGCCGCCCGACTGGTTCTCGATGATGCGATACATCGTGTCGGCGTCGGGCGCTTCCTCCAACGATTGGCGGAATTCGGTTTTGTGGAGCAGCTTGGCGATGTTGGCGAGCGTGTGGAGGTGTTTCTGGAACTGGCCCTGGGGAACGAGGAAGAGCATGACGAGCCTGACCGGCTGGTTGTCGAGCGCGTCAAAGTTGACGCCTTTTTTCGAGCGGCCAAACGCGCCGGCGACTTCGTAAATCAACTCCGTGGACGCGTGCGGAATCCCGATGCCGAACCCGATGCCGGTGCTCATGGAGGTCTCGCGCTTTTTGACGACGGCGGCGATCTGGT
>QHPA01000331.1 GCA_003218935.1 Verrucomicrobiota bacterium | reverse complement strand
TCACCAGCGGTTTACGGAGAGTTGTCGGGAAGGGTGGAATCAGTTTCATTCTTATGAGTGGGTTGTATCGGGTTGCTTGATCTGTTTGGTCGTGCACCAACTGGCCGCTTCGTTAGGAGGCAAGATCCAGTGGGTGCATGACATTTCGCATATAGGTACCCGAATCGGTGCTTCCGGTGACAAAGTTTCTTCGGTGCTGACGAAATGGTGTGATTTTCAAGACTTTCGACGACCTCGTGCCCGGCTGGCCTCTGGCAGGAGAAAAAATTTTGTCACCGATTCGAGCTTTTCGGGCACTTACCGGTGAAGCATCATGCGCGTTGCGGAAACCATGACCTCAATTGAACTCATCACGGATGCCGAGCTGGTGGCTGCCTGTCTGGCCGGCGATCGCGAGGCCTTCGGCCGGATCGTGGAGCGGTACCAGCGTCTCCTCTGCTCGCTGGCGTATTCCGCGACCGGAAGCTTGAGCGAGAGCGAGGACCTGGCGCAGGAGGCGTTCGTTGACGCGTGGCGCCAGCTCCGCACTCTGCGCGACCCGGAAAAGCTCCGTCCTTGGTTGTGCGGGATACTGCGTTACAAGGTCGGCCGGCTCCGCCGTTCCGAGGGACAAGAACCCGTGCGGCAGGCGGAAGCGCTTGAGCTGGCGGAGGAGATGCCGTCGGGCGAGAAGCCCGCAGCGGACCTCGCGATGGACAAGGAGGAGCAGGCGATCTTGTGGAGCGCACTGGAGCGCGTGCCCGAGTTGTATCGCGAACCGCTGATCCTCTACTACCGCGAGCATCGTTCGGTGGAACACGTGGCGGCCGCGCTCGATCTCACCGAGGATGCAGTCAAGCAGCGGCTCGCGCGTGGTCGCAAGATTTTGCAGGAGCGGGTGCTTTCCTTCGTGGAAGGCGCGCTCTCCCGGAGCACACCCGGCCGCGTCTTCACGCTGGGCGTGCTGGCGGCGCTGCCGGTGATGGCCACACCGGTCAAGGCCGCGGGGATCGGTGCGGCGGCAGCTCATGGCAGCTTGATGGCCAAGTCCACCGGCCTGGCGGCCTTGCTGGCTTCCATCTCGGGCGCCGTTTCGGCGGTACTAACGCTGCGCGCCAATCTCGATCAGGCGCGAACGCCTCGAGAACGCCGTGCCGTCGTGAAAATCACGTTGGTGTTGTTTTTTGGCGCGCTTGGATTGCTGGGCGCCCTGTACTTGCTTCGCGCTGCCGCGTTTCACTGGTGGGAAAGTCGCGCGATCTTCGCCTGGATCAGCCAGGCGTTCATGCTGGCATTCGTAGTTGGCTGGCCCGTGGCATTGCTGCGGGTGATGCTCAGAATGCGTAAGATGAGATCGGAGGAACGCCGACTGCATCCTGAGTTGTTTCGTGATCCCAGGGATCACGTTGGGTCGTCCGCGGGCGAGTACCGGAGCCGGTGGACTTTGCTCGGCGTGCCGCTCGTGCACATCAGGTTTTCCTCACCCGACGAGGGTGATCGCCCCGTGTTCGGATGGTTCGCCGGCGGAGATCGGGCCCACGGGCTTCTGTTTGCATGGGGCGGCTGCGCGATCGCGCCGTTCAGTATTGGTGCGATCTCGGTCGGGATCATTGCCGTTGGCTCGCTCAGCGTTGGCATCATCTCACTCGGCACTGCGGGCGTCGGTTTGGTCGCCGTTGGCTGCATGGCGGCGGGGTTGAGGGCTTACGGATGGCTATCCGCTCTCGGTTGGGCTACGGCACAGGGCAGTGGATTCGCCATCGCCCGGATCGGGGCGGAAGGCCCGCTGGCATTTGCCCAACATGCGAACGACCCTATCGCCCGCCAGCTTCTGGCCGACCCGCACGCGGAACAAACTCAAATGATCATAGTCATCGTGATCACTGTTCTCTCCCTTGTACCCATCGCGTACTATGCTCGGGCGGTGCGGCAACGCCTCGGGGGCCGCGCCCGGTCCAACCAGCGTGGGGGTGGCTAAAAGGCTTCCTCGATTCCAGCTCTAATACAGAAGACAGGAGCCGCCATGGGACTGTCCACACCGAAAACTGAACGGCAAATAACAATCCAACTACGCAAAGCAGCTTTCGGGGGTTCCGGTGTGAGGCCTCGTCATATTATCGGAGCTGCCACAGAAAGCTCAGAAAGCTTCACAAGCCGAAACAATTCTTCCTATCAATGCCTGATTTCAGCATTATGCACGGCTTGTCTCCTAGCTTTCGCCCTGCGGTCAGTTGCAAGTTCACCTCTTGGCCAGGCAGTCGGTTGGGGCGATGTCGTCCTGGCGTCTGCTCCCCGGGACGGCGTTCACCAAGATCGCTGCGGGATGGGATCAGAATCTAGCGCTCGCGAGTGACGGCACAGTGATCGCATGGGGAGACAATCTTTATCTTCAAGCACCATAAAACCGGGTACAAAAGTTAAGCGATCTTTGGCACCACGAAGGGCTTGCGGTATTCCCGCTGCGAAAGCGGGTTAGCCTGGTCCGCGAGATCGTTGACGAACCGTTCTTTCTCCGGATCGAAGGTGACCCAGGGCCCAAGCACGGCGGGCGTCGTGTCCAACTTAACTTCGTTTTCGCGCAGGTACTCGCGGCAGCGCTCGAATGCATCCGAGAGTTCCCGGTTCGCCTGGATCGTTTCCCGGATGACCTCAGGGCGCGCCTGATTGCCGAGCCGATACGAGACGTTCGCCATGTGGCAGCAGGCCGTCGAGTGATGTCCCTGCAACGCCTCAGCCGCAAGGTCGCCGGCTTTCCGACTACGAACGGAAGCCAGGAAGTTGGAGAGATGAGAGGTTTCCAATCCCTTCGAACTACCGTCGTCCGGAAAGTCTTTGATCTTCTTGCCCTGCTTATCGAAGAGTGCGCCGCCGGAAGCATCGCCGGCGAAGTAACCGCCTTCGCTGTCAATCACGAGGCCGTGGTTCTGGTTTCGGAACTTGCCCATCGCGTCCGGGCCCTTCGAGACGCTCACGTTGCGCACCTCACAAATGAGCGGGGCTGGTTGGTAATCGAACAGTGCGATGTGCGTGTTGGCCGTTTCGCCGCAGTCGTTGAACGCAAACCGTCCACCAATGCTGATAGCGCGAGGAGGCGGCTGATTCTGTCCCAAAGCCCACCGGGAAATGTCAATGACATGAATTCCGTTATTGCCCATTTCGCCGTTGCCGGTCGCCCAGAACCAGTGCCATTCGTAGTGCAGTTGTTTGCGCATGAGCGGGGTCTTCGGCGCTGGACCGCACCAGAGATCGTAGTCCACAGTGTCGGGCAAGGGCGTCGGTGTATTGACCGTGCCAATGCCCTCACGCGCCCGGTACACCAGCGCATGCGCGTAGCGAATGGACCCGATTTGGCCGCTGCGCAGGTAGTCGAACACCTGGCGCAGGTGCGTGCTCGAACGATTCTGAGTGCCTACCTGAACCATGCGGGCGTATTTCCGGGCCGCCGCCACCATTTGCTGCCCTTCCCAGAGGTTGTAGGAAAACGGTTTCTCGACATACACGTCCTTGCCGGCTTGACAGGCCCAAACCGTCGCCAGCGCATGCCAGTGATTGGGCAAGGCGATGACCACCGCATCGATGGTTTTGTCGTCGAGAACTCGGTGGAGGTCGCGGTAAGTGGCGACCTCTTCGCCCCGGTCCTTGAACGGCTGGGCTTCGCGGTCGAGGTGCGCCTGGTCCACGTCGCACAGCGCGACGATCCTTGCACCGGGGACTTCTCGCACTCGGGGAATGAGCTGATGCCCTCGCCCGCCGACACCGCCTACCGCTGTCGTTGCCCCGAGTCCTATCACGGCTACACGCACCGTGTCGTTGGGGCCGGGAGATCGGGACGAACCCTCGGCGCCGATCACAATTCTCGGCATGCCGAGCGCCAGTCCCGCCGTCATTGAACGGTTTAGGAATTTTCTGCGCGTGATGGTTTTCATAGCAATGCTCACGATTGATTGTTACGTGGAGCTTATACCAAGGCAACGGAAATTCGGTAGCGGTACAGTTTGCATTTTCGGTGGGGCGAGCGTCCGCGCGAGCCGGCTCGTCAGTAGCCTCGCCCCACCAAACTGTACCAGTACCGGAAATTCAGCACTCCAAAATATTGGGCCGCAGGCGTGGGCGATGCTGCGCGGCGATCCCGCGCATGCGGGACGGTGAAAGCGTGAGTCAATGGTCATGTTCGACTGTTCACAATCTGTGGCAAGGGCTGAAAGCCCGAAAGACATAGCCCAGGGCAAAGCGAGTCTGCGAGCGACGCCCTGGGTCAACCGTCCCACAAGAATTTCCAAGCCCTGAAAGGGCGACACAAACTTAAGCCGCCCCCAGTTTCTTCGCGCCCAGAATCAGCGCCTCGACTTCCGCAGCCGCTTCCTTCGCGTTCGCGTTAGGCTTCTGCCGCCCTTACAGGACTTGATATTTTTCGGACGTATAGACCCAGGGCGGCGCTCGTTTCACTTCGCTTGCCCTGGGCTATCGTCTGCCGGGCTTTCAGCCCTTTGGTTTGAGCCTCCGAAAATAGGATTGGAGGAAACGCTCGCCCTCACCCCGACCCTCTCCCCCAGGAGAGGGGGAAGCACGCATAGTTCCCGGAATTTTCACGCCCTTTGGTGTGGAATTGTTTCATGGGGACTCACGTCGGCTGCTACAGTTCAGTGGCTGAGGGCGAGCACGGCAAAGGCGGTTGCCGCGTCGGACATGAACTTGCCCGGGTGACTGGCGGGGTCACGTTTCTTATTGACCGAGATGCCTCGCCACGCGCCCGTTGCCGACTGGTTGCTTTTGAGCCAGTCCAGACCTTCGGCAATCTTCACCTCGTCTTTTGGCACGCCGGCAATCTGGAGGACATGCAGGACCAGACCGGTTGCGTAGCCGTCGGATTCGGACTCCTGCGCCGTGCCATCGCTCCGGACCCATGTCCCGAGGGCGGGCAGGCTCCAGCCGCCGTCATCGTGCTGCTGGTCAAGCAACTGATCGATGAGCTTCTTTCGCTCTGCCTTCGTCAGAATTCCTTCGACTTTGGTGGACGCCCAGAGTCCCCAAACTCGGTTGTGCAGGTTCTGTCTTTGGAGCCCGTCTTTCAGATAGTCTCGGAGCAGCAAGACTCGGGCATCGGTGTCTGCGTCCGTCCCGGGGGTGTAATAACCAGGCGCAGTCCCGATGGCGATCGCAGCCAGCGATGCTCCAAAGTAGCGTGCCTCTTTCCATTCCCACGGCCCCATGTTGAAGTCGAGCCAATCCCACGTCCCCTGGTGGTCGCCGGTCTGCGCCTGTGTCCGCCAAAGGTTCGAGAACGCCTGTTTCGTCCCATCGCTCGGCGAACTTCTGCCTCGAATACGGTCATCGAATGCGAGGATGACTGTGTTGAGAACTGCCTCTGTACCCCAAGAAACAAGCGACAAGAACAATGATCAGGACGACGACGTTTCGGAGTGGGCTCAGCACCAATTTCATAACGGTTCGTGTTGAAACTATTTCTTCGCAGAGGCCTTGTCGAACCTTCTGTGGCTGCTTGGTCAAGGCTTCCCGCAAAACCACGACAAACGATTGTGTCGCCCTTTCATGGCTAGAATTGCTTTTT
>QHPA01000330.1 GCA_003218935.1 Verrucomicrobiota bacterium | reverse complement strand
CGATTCCGTTTCCATTCCGACCTCGGCGGCTCCGGCAGGCCCTGCGCACGGAAGGCATTTCGAAAGTGCATCTTGGCGACATTGGCCAGGCCTTCCGTCCCGTGCCTGGCGACAAACTCCCTGGCTGCCTCATCCACGGCGCCGGAAGCGCCTTTGGGAAATTTCATTCCGAACTGTTTTTCCAGCGCCGCCAGCCGCGTCACGAATTCGTGTCGCGCCAGAATCGAAGCCGCGGCTACGGCGAGGTCAGCTTCCGCCTTGTGCCGCTGAACCAGCTCGATGTCCCGCCCCAGACTCATCAATGCATTGGCCACGGTCGCTTTGTCCGCGGCAAATTGATCGCTAATGGCGCGCACTGGCGGTGGATTCATTCGATGCTTCTGTCCCATCAGATTCTCGATGGCCCGAGCGTGACCCCAGGCCAGAATCGCGTTCACGCTTTTCATCCGGCTGTAAAGCCGGTTGTAGGCCTCGTTGCCAATCGGCACCACGCTGGTCACGCAGCCAGGAGTGTCGCGAATCAGTTTGGTCAGCTCGGCAATCTTGCTGTCGCTGGAAATGTCCTTGGAATCGCGAATACCTGAATTTTCCCACGCCTTCACCACCGATTCATTCACGTAAACACCCGCGACGCACAAGGGCCCGAAGAAATCCCCTTTTCCGCTTTCATCCACCCCGAGCCGCGGCAGCAGCAGCTCCGGATTTAAAACGGTTTCATAACCGAGCCGCGCCTGCTTCAGGATGCCCGGTTCGAGGACGAATTCGACAAAATCCTGCGTGCCCTTCCCCTGCACCACCAGTTTGCCGCTCTCGTAAAACACGACGTTGACTTTCTCCTTCTCGGCCGCGAATCGCGCGTAAGGCAACTGGCGAAACTCGTAGCCGTGCTCGCGCAAATACTCTTCCAGTGCCCGCGCCTCCGGCGCGGCGAGCGTGCAGGTGTATGACGTCAACGGTTTCATAAACGTTGAGTCAGGGTAGGCTCTTGTCGTAGCCTGTGCAATATGAACCATGAACCGCCGCGTGATGCAGAGCCTGACTGAGGATGACGAGGTCAACGCTCTGCGGTTCGATGGGCGGATTCTCCGCCGTATTCGGTGTCTTTCTCGTACGGCGCTACTACAAATAAAATGGCGAAACAGATCGCGAGCAAGGTTGAAGCCCTGGTTCCGGCGTTGCTCAATTGGTTCCAAAGCAACGCCCGCAGTCTGCCGTGGCGCCGCACGCGAGACCCCTACGCCATCTGGATTTCCGAAATCATGCTCCAGCAAACGCAGGTCAAGACGGTCATTCCCTACTGGCGACGCTGGATGCGCGAACTGCCGACGGTGCAATCGCTGGCGGGCGCTCGAAGAGAAAAAGTGCTGAAGCTCTGGGAAGGTCTCGGCTATTACACGCGCGCCAAAAATTTGCAGAAGGCCGCGAGAATGATCGTGGATCGGCACGGCGGCCGTTTTCCGGAAAAATACGATGATCTTGTCGCCCTGCCCGGCATTGGCCGCTACACGGCCGGCGCCGTGCTCAGCATCGCTTTCAATCAACCGGCGCCGGTTCTCGACGGAAATGTGATCCGCGTGCTCACCCGCCTCTTCGGCATCGCCGAAAATCCTCGTGAGAAAAAAACAGGCGCAACGCTCTGGGGACTCGCGGAAATGCTCGTTCGCCAGGCGGCCCCACCCCCTCACCCCGTCCCTCTCCCCCTCCGAGGGGGAGAGGGTGCCCGAAGGGCGGGTGAGGGGGAGGTTCGTGGGCTCAATGCGCGTCCAAAATTGGAGGTCGAGACTGCCCGTGAACCAACCTGTTCGCATTTCAACCAGGCTCTGATGGAACTGGGCGCCACGATTTGCACCCCTCGCCAGCCGGAGTGTTCGCTCTGTCCCGTGCGAAAACATTGCATCGCGTTCCGTGAGAACCGCGTGGCTGACCTGCCCAACCTCGACCAACAGGCCGCCTTGACCGAACGCCGCTTTGTCGCGTTCGTTGCTGAAAGTCGCGGTCGCTTCCCTGTTCGCCAACGCCCCGCCGGTGTCGTCAACGCGCACCTGTGGGAGTTTCCGAATGTCGAAGTTTCCCTCGATCATCGCGACATTCGTCAACTCGCTGAACGGCTCTTCGGCGCCCGCCCGCGCTCCCTCAAACCGCTGCTTCGGATCCGCCATTCCATCACGCGCTATCGGATAACGCTGGATGTCTTTCGCGCCGAATTTGCCGATGGACTGCCCCGGACAATTCAAGCCGGCCGCTGGTGTTCGTTGAATCAGTTGCGCAATCGCGCCTTCCCGAGCGCCCACGGAAAAATTTTGAAAAACCTGGCGACTGAAGCCGAACGGAGGTCTTCCGACAAGCCGTGCCAGCCCACGTGCCAACCCCATGGCCTCAGGCCGGCGCGGCTTCCGGTTTCTCCTGCCGATTCGGCCATTGCGATCGAAAAAGAATGTCCACGACGTTGCGGACGTATTGTTCCTCGGTGATGCCTTCGTTGGCTTCAGGCGGAAACTCCACCAGCGACCGGAAGTGCCCGGCAATTTCCTCAAACAGTTCGACGCGGGCCAGGGCGTCCAGTTCATCGCGGCGCAGCAACGCTTGCAACGCCACACGCGCTTCAGTCGGCGAAACGCGTTGTCGCAATCGAGCGCTCAGGTGCGGGTATTGTCGGAGCGAGTTGAATTTGCCGGCCAGCAATTGATCCAGGTCCGGCTCTTTGACTTTCGGATTGCGAACCACGATTGTGTTCGCCGCGAAGTCGCCAAGGCGTTGGGCGCGCCTGCTGATCAGGCAGGCGACGCCGCCCACCAGATAAAACGCAGGGAGCAGGTCAACGAAACGGAGTAAATTGCGAATCACGATCTGGCTGAATTGCAGCCGCAACCCCTGCGCGTCCATGACCCGCAATCGCAGCAGCCTTTTGCCGATGGTTTGCCCGCGCCAGAACCATTCCATCACAATGCCGTAGCCGATTTGAATGATGAAGCACGCCAGCACGATAATCGCCCGCGCCAGGTCGAAGCTGATCAAACCCAACAGGCCCAGCAGCGTTCCGACCGCGCTGGACAAGGCGCCAATGCACGCGAGGTCCAAGGCCCAGGCCAGGAAGCGCGTCACCGGACCGGCCAGCAGCAGCGAAAAGACGATGCCTTCCGGCGTTTTGATCAGCAAAGTGTTGGTTTTGATTCGGCGCATCAATTTCGTTCCTCGTTCCGCATTCCGAGTTCCGCGTCCTGAGCCGGTTTGCGGCCGGACCTGGCGAGGAACAGCGCGAGCAGACCCAGTTCGACCGCACCGAAACTGATCTTCGCCCAATACGGAATGATCGGCTCATGGTATTGCGAAAGAAACGCCTCGACGAACCCGGCCCAGATCAGCAAGCCGGCTACGCCGAGCATCAGCGTCACCAGGTCCCGCGAAACCTGGCGCAGCCGGGTTCCAAGCGACGTTCGACCACCCCAGCCGATCAGCGCGCCGCCCAGAATCAGGCCGGCCTGTCCCGCGATAAGAATGGCCGGTATTTCGAACGAGCCGTGCGGCAGGAGCCAGCCAACGAGAAATTTCGTTTGGCCGGCGAGCAGGTAATCCGCCGCCACTGCCCCGAGAATCACGCCGTTGTAAAACAACATGATGATGGTGCCAATGCCCCACGTCATTCCCAACGCCAGCGTAAGAATGGAAACCTGCGTGTTGTGCGTCATTAAGGTGGTCGAAAACGTTCCCTTGACACCGCTCAGACGGTCATCGGCCGTCCTTTCCTCGCGCGACACGCGTTCACTCGGATCGCCCTGCAAATGCGAAAACGGCATGATAACCGACTTGGCGCCGGGATCGAAAGCGATCGCGCCTGCGCCGAAAAGCGAACCGACGATGGTGATGCCCACCGACAGCCAGAACACCCGGAGGTGCCGGCGAAACGTTTGTGGGAAGGTGTTGACAAACCAGTGAACGGGCGCGAGACGGTGCGGCGTTTCGCGGGTCTCATGAATTTCACCATACGCCCGCGCAACCAGCGATTCCAGGTAACGGCGGGTCTGTGGCTCGGAGGCAAACGTTGTGATTTTCGCCAGGTCCGCCGAAGTCCGCTCGTAGAGATAATGAAAATGCTTCAACTGGTCGAGGCTGAGCTTGAAGCCCGGATCGTTCTCCAGCTTGTCCAAAAGCGATTCGAGGTCGGCCCAATGCCGCCGCTCGCTCGCAACAAATTTTTGAAGATCGATAATCATGTGCCGAAATGGAGTGATGGAGTGATGGAGCGATGGAGTTCAGCAATACTCCCATCTTCCCTCACCTTCATATCAACTGCCTTTGCTTCACGTTGACATACTGGGTGACGAGTTGAGCGCTCAGCTTTTCGTTGTCGAGCAGCGAGAAATGCACTCCGCGGCGCTGCAGGATTTTTTCCAGTTCACGCAACTTGTGCCAAAGCACGTGCCCGCCCAGATGCTGATATACCTCGTCCAACGAAGCCACGTTCGGGTCGGAAAAAACCGGCCGGACGCCGGGCGGCTGGACCATGTTCACGAGGATCAAGTGCTGACGGCAAATCAGGTCCATGTTGCGCGCGAAACTTTCTGCGAGCAGGGGGTCGTCGAGCGAAGTCAGGAAAACCACCAGCGCGCGCCGACGCAGGCGCAATCGAATGAAGGAACAAAGCTCGTCGAAGTCCGGCGTGACGGTTTGCGGCTGCAGCGCGTAAATCGAGTCGCGACAGGCGGCGTAGTGCGCCTTGCCGTTTTTTGCGCGAACGAATTTCTGTACTTTATCACTGAAAGTCAGCAGGCCGAACAAATCGCCCTGCTGCTCCGCGGCCAACCCGAGAATCAACGCCGCGGTGATGAAACGTTCCAGAGCCGTAGTCGAGGGTCGAGGATCGGGGATCGAAGGAAGACCTCCCGAAACCGGCTTTCGACTCTCGACCTTCGACTCCCGGCTTTCCATTGTGCGCGCGCTGAGCCGGGACGCGTCGATAACAACATAGACTTCCTGAGTTCGTTCGATTTGAAAGATTTTGGTCACGGGCCGGCCGCGCTTCGCCGTCGCCTTCCAGTGAACGTCCTCGAAACTGTCGCCGTGAACGTAATCCCGGAGTTTCTCGAAGTCGCGGCCTTTGCCGATCTGCCGTTGGGCGTGCGCGCCGAACTGGCCGCGATTGAGAAACAGCGCCGCGACACCTTTCCGTTCGCTCAACAGGTTTGGATAGACGCGAATCTCCGCGCGCGCCGGCCGCAAGGCGCGCACCGCCCAAAGTCCCCACGGCGATGCGGCTTCGAGGTAACAACTTTCCAGCGGATAATTGCCGCGCTTC
>QHPA01000329.1 GCA_003218935.1 Verrucomicrobiota bacterium | reverse complement strand
TGACCCCGCCATTCTTCGGATCGCCGATAACAATTTCGCGAGATTTGCGGCGCTGGTGGAAGTAGGGCGATTCGCAGTAGCGCATGGGAATCACCTGGCCGGCGCGGGGGCGGATGAAGGATCGTTCTTGGGAGCAAATTTGATTTCAGTCGGTTTGTCTTGTTTACTCTGTCGCCACGGAAAATCCTGGGCGTCATAGAACGAAAGATAAAGGATGTAACCGATTACCAAAACCGCGCAGGCACTTTGAATCCAATTGAGGATCCTGACGTTGATCGGCTTCCGACGCACTGCTTCAATCAGTGCCAGGAGAATGTGCCCTCCATCAAGGACTGGAATGGGCAACAAGTTTATCAGGGCGAGGTTGACGTTGAGCAACACGCTGAACCAGATCGCCATCCTCCAACCTTGGTCGCTTTCAAACAGGATGTAGTAAATGCGCAGAATCCCCAACGGGCCGGTGAGATGCTGCGCCTTGATGTCCGATTTGCTCGAAAGGAGCGCGCCAAACGTGCCGACCATGGCATCAACGCTGAGTCGGATCTGCTCGAACGGCGCGGGATAAACGAGGCTCATTTTGCCGGTATCATCCCATTTCACTCCGATCCGAGGCACCAGCTCGCCGACAACGGGGATTTCCGGTTTCAGCGTCACTTCATCAATTTGATTTCCTCGCTGTCGTTTAAGGGACAGCGTTTCGTTCGGATGCTTCTCGATGTATTCACCCAGGTCTGCCGCGTGAATCAGCTTCGCGCCGTTGACTGCGAGGATGAAATCGTTTGGCTTCAGTCCGGCCCGTTCTGCCGGGCTGCCGTGCACTACTTCGCCGATCATCGGCGTGAACGCCGGCTCAATTCCGATCTGTCGCAGGCCTTTGCGTTCCCACGCTTTGGTCTTCTGTATGATGGGAACGGGAGCGAACTCCAGGATTTTCCCGCCCCGCTCGACTTTGATGCGGATGGCCTCGCCTTCGCTGCTCCAAACGCGCCAGGTCACACTGTCGCCCACGCCGGCGAACCGCACGATTCTATGACCATCCACCTCCAGAATTTTATCTCCCGGCAACAGACCGACCTTTTCTGCTGGTGAATCCTTATGCACATAACCAATCGTGGTAGCTGTCTCCTTTTCACTGACTGGCCGGCCGATAATCCAAACAGCGCCGGCGAACACCAGCGCCAGCGTGAAACTGAACAACGGTCCGGCGAAAGCCACGATGATTTTGTCCAAAACCGAAACCGGCGGCAGGTTTTGCCGTTCGGCTTCATTCTTACCCTCAATGGCTTCCATCGGCGCCATCTGCGGCAGCGCGACATAACCGCCGGCGGGAATGCATCCCAGACAAAAATCCACTCCATTGATTTTCTTCTTCCAAATGGGTTTGCCAAACCAGATGCCAAACCGCTCGACCACCAGTCCACGCCACCGCGCTGCCAGGTAATGGCCGAGCTCATGAACAATAATGAGCAGGTTAAACAGCATCACTACCTCGGCGCAGATAAGAATAATTTTCAAAACTTGCATAGGAATCAGGGCTGGCAACGGACCAGCCGCTACAACTGGACGAATATACCGGCCACAGGCTGTCTGGCAATCCTGGATACGGTTCCGTTCAAAAGAAGTTGAGCTGGATCTGCGCTCATTTGACTGCTTCAGCCCTGGCCCACGCGTCCGCCGACAGAATCTGTTCCAATGACGGATGCTCCACCGGTTGATGTCGTTCCATCACGCGCGCGACGGTGTGGCTGATCTGTTCGAAACCGATCTTCCCGTTGCAGAATGCCTCCACAGCAGCTTCATTGGCCGCGTTGAGCACCGCCGGCATGGTGCCGCCCACTTCCCCGGCCCGGCGCGCCAGGGTGAGCGAAGGAAAACGGTCGAGGTCCGGTTCTTCAAAGGTCAGACTGCCCAGTTTGGCAAAGTCCGTTTGCACGCGGTCGCTGCGGACGCGCGCCGGATACGTCAGCGCGTATTGGATCGGCAGGCACATGTCCGGCGTGGAAAGCTGGGCGATAATGGAGCCATCAACGAACTCGACCATCGAATGAACAACGCTCTGCGGATGGATGATCACTTGTACGCGGCCCATCTCGATGTCGAACAACCAGCGCGCCTCGATCATCTCCAGCCCCTTGTTGAACAGCGTCGCCGAATCAATCGTGATCTTCCGACCCATCACCCAGGACGGATGTTTGAGCGCGCGTTCAACGGTGATGTTTGGGAAATCCTCTTTCGGCATTTGGCGGAAGGGACCTCCCGAGGCCGTGAGCCAGAGTTTGCGCACAGAGGACGATGGCTTTCCGTCGAGGCATTGAAAAATGGCGGAGTGCTCGCTATCGACCGCCAGCACGCGCACGCCGTATTTGCGCGCCTCGCTCATGACGGTTTCACCGGCCATAACGAGGATTTCCTTTGAGGCCACCGCGATGTCCTTGCCGGCGCGGATGGCCGCAAGCGCCGGTTGCAGGCCGGCCGTGCCAACTATCGCGATGAGCACGATGTCTGCCGTGGGCAGGGTGGCGAGTTTCAGCAATCCGTCGTGGCCGGCGTAAACACGAGTCGTTGCGCCGAGCATCGCCTGGAGTTCGCCCGCCTTCACCGGGTCGTTTATGGAAATCGCTTCGGGGCGATGTTTGAGCGTCTGTTTGGCCAGCAATTCGGCGTTGTTTCCGGCCGCCAACCCGACAAGGCGGATGCGATCCGGCAGGTCCTCGGCGACCTTGATCGTGCTGGTGCCGATGGACCCCGTGCTGCCCAGAAGAACGACGTTCTTCATTGACGATTTACGATATACGATTTACGCGCCGTGAAATGTGCGAGCCGTTTGGCTGATGAGACAACTATAGCAAGGATTTCATCGGCCTGCACCCGCGTAAATCGCAAATCGCAAATCGTATATCGGAAATGTCTCACGGCCGCGAGAGCACATGTCGCAAATAGAGATACATCAGCGGGGCATTAAACAACAAACTGTCGAGCAAGTCGAGGATTCCGCCGATGCCCGGAAAATAGTGGCCGGAGTCCTTCACTCCCGCCTCGCGCTTGAACAGTGACTCAATGAGATCGCCGATCACCGCCGATGTGCTCAGTAGAATGCCGAGGATGACCGCGTGTTTCCAGTTCATGCCCGTCAGCCGTTCACCGGTAAAATGGGCGAACAACAGGCTGGCCAGGGTGGAAACTGCCACCGCGCCAGCAAATCCCTCCCAGGTTTTGCCCGGGCTGATGCGCCGAATCATTTTGTGTTTACCGATGAGCGAGCCGACCGCGTAAGCGCCCGTGTCGCTGAACTTGGTGACCAGGATGAAATAGAGGACGTAGTAAGTGCCGTTTGCCTTCGGGAAGAAATTGATCTTTTGAATGAAGTTCAGCAGCCAGGGGACATACATCAATCCGAAGAGCGTCGTCGAGATGGCCAAAATGCCCGCCGTGTTGTGCGTGGAAACAAACTGGCGGACACACAGGCCGAGCACGAAAATGATCAGCAGGCTGGTTTCAAAGTCGTTGGCTTTGGCGGGCGCCTCCTGAATGCCGAGAACGCCGGAGAGATAAAAAAACGTGCTCGCGATCAACAACAGCCCGCCGAAAACGCCCCATTCCTTGAAGCAGATCAATCCGCGCTTTTCCACCAGCCCATAAAATTCCAGCAGACCAAAACCTGCCAGTGCCATCATGATGACAAGGAATACCCCGTCCGAAATAAGTTTATTGCCCGAAAACAGTGCCGAGATCACCACCGTCCAAAGCACGATGGATGTCAGCAGGCGCCGCAGAAAAACTTTCGCTTTGGAAGGCGGCGGCGCTGATGAAAAGGGTGTTTGTGACATCACGGAAAACTACCAAGCTATCATTCCATTGCCAATTTCACTTTGCCGAAGGCGCAATCGATGATGCGCTGTCAGAATTCGTCGCAATGCACCGTCAACGGTCGGATTGCTTCTCGTGCAACAGCTGCAGCGCCAGGCTGCGAACGACCTCATCAACGTCATTAGTGGCACGCCGCACCACGCCAGCGAACGATTGGAACTCACTGGCAGGAACAACTCGTTGAAGAAAGATCAGAGCGATTCCCCGACACGTGGTGTCCGGATCTTTTACAATCTCGGCGACGGTAGATGCGGAGGATCTTGCCATCTCGCCGTAATTACTGAGCCCGCTAATCGCGTGAGCGCGT
>QHPA01000328.1 GCA_003218935.1 Verrucomicrobiota bacterium | reverse complement strand
GGTTCGCAGTCGTTCGCGGCGCGCTCCAAAGCGGGCAGGGCGGTGGCGTCCCCCATATTGCCGAGGGCAACAGACACATTGCGCAACAATCCGCGGCGTTTCGTCCGCAAAATCGGCGTGCCGGCAAATCTCCTTTTGAACCCGGCCTCGTCCAGGGACAGGAGTTCGATCAAGTCCGGCTGCTCCAAATCCGGCCGCGCGTGTTCCTTCATCAGTTTTCCTTCACGCGCAAACCGGTTCCACGGGCACACCGCGAGGCAATCGTCGCACCCGTAGATGCGATTGCCGATGGCCGGTCGAAGTTCCGCCGGGATCGGACCTTTCAATTCAATCGTCAGGTATGAGATACAGAGCCGCGCGTCGAGTTGGAACGGGCCCGTGATCGCGCGCGTGGGGCAGGCGTCGATACAACGGGCGCAAGTGCCGCAGCGATTTTTTTCCGGCAGGTCCGGTTCCAGTTCCAGGGTCGTGATGATTTCGGCGAGGAAAATCCAGTTGCCAAGCTCGCGGCTGATGAGGTTGGTGTGTCTGCCGATGAAACCGAGTCCGGCGCGTTGCGCCAGGTCGCGTTCGAGCAGCGGGCCGGTGTCCACATACCAGAGCGAGCGCGTGCCCGCGCCGCCGAGTCGGTTCACAAAGGCGGTCAACTGCCTGAGGCGCCGGCCCAGGACCTCGTGGTAATCGGTGTAACGGGCGTAGCGTGCGACAAAGCCGGAACGCGGAACGCGGAACGGGGAACGCGGAATGGGAGATTCGACATGCGGAGTGCCGGGTGCGGAACGCGCAATCGAAGGCACATCGGGCGGGTTTCGGATTTCAGGTTTCGGATTTCGGACTTCGTAGCTGGCCGCCAGACAAAGAACGCTTCTGGCGCCGGGCAATACTTGCAGGGGATCGATGCGTTTGCGGGCGTTGCGTTGGAGGTAGTCCATCTCCCCGTGCCGATGCGAGGCCAGCCACTGTTGAAACGCCGGCGCGCTGGACGGCGGGTCAGCCGTTGTGAAGCGGCAGGCGTCGAAGCCCAACTCAAGAGCGCGCTGCCGGATTGTCGAGTTCACTGGTGCGAAGAGTACCCGCGCGCGAGGCGAAACTGGTGGATAACGTGGTGGACGACTTCCTTGACGGAACGCATTTCGGTGTTCACCAGCACGTCGGCGCGACGGTAGAACGGTTCGCGTTCGGCGAGCAGTTGACGAATCTTTGGCAGCGGGTCAGGCGTCTGAAGCAAGGGACGGTGCGTTTGGCTCTTGACCCGCTCCCAGATCGTTTCCGGCGAGGCCCAAAGACAAATGACGAGGGCGTGGGTTTTCAGGCTGTTCAGGTTTTCCTCATTGGTGATGAAGCCGCCTCCGGTGGCGATGACGGTCCGATGGAAGCCCTGGAGATCGTCCACCACGGCCCGTTCGTACTCGCGGAACTGCGGCTCGCCTTCGTCGGCGAAGATGGCGGGAATGGTTTTCCCGGCGCGCGCTCCGACGAGTTCATCGGTATCCACAAACCGGAAACGCAATTGTGCGCCCACGAGCTGTCCCACCGAGGACTTGCCGGCGCCCATGAAGCCGACGAGGGCCAGATTGTGGATAACGCGACCGCTGGTCATGGCATTGACTTAGCCCAGATTCGGCTTGCTGACACGTAGTTTCTTTCGACTGTGAGTGGACACAGGCCGCAGTTTCAAAGATCTGGCTGGCCGGCCCGAGCTCCTGCCCACCGACCACGGACAATTGACGAGAATTTCGTTTTCAAAAAATGCGATTCCGGTTAATGCTCGTGCATGTCCGAGCACCCGCGGTCAGGGGAGAAAATTTTGCGCGGCATCGCCGTTTCCGGCGGGGTATGCCGGGGAAAAATTGTCGTGCTCGGCAAAGTCCGCGACACCATTCCGCGGCGTGAGGTTTCCGAGGCGGACGTGCCGCAGGAAATTCAACGTTTCGAACACGCGTTGCTCCAGACCCGCCGGCAGGTCCTCGAGGTCAAGCGCAAGGTGAACGAGGCCATGGGCGCCAAGGATGCCAGCATTTTTGACGCCCACCTGCTCGTGCTGGAGGATCCCACCCTCATTGACGAAGTCACCCGCCTGATCCAGGAACAAAGGGTCAACGCGGAGCACGCCTTCCGCCATGTCGCTGAGAAATACGCTGCCACCCTCAGTTCGATGGACGATGAGTACCTGCGGGAACGGGCGGCCGACCTGCGCGACGTCACCGCCCGCGTGCTGGACATTTTGCTTGGCCGGACCGACGAAACCGCCCTGCACAAACTCAAGGAATCCTGCATCATTATCAGTGAAGACCTGTCGCCTTCCACGACCGCTCTGCTCGACAAGAAAATGGTTCTTGGGTTCGCCACCGATGTCGGCAGCAAGACTTCCCACACCGCCATTATGGCCCGCTCGCTGGAGATCCCCGCGGTCGTGGGGCTGCACGATGCCAGCAAACAATTGACTACCGGCCAGTATGTCTTGCTCGATGGTTTCAACGGACTGCTCGTCATCAATCCCACGGATCAAACGCTCTTCGAATATGGCCAACTGGTCCGAAAGCGAGTCAATCTGCAGGAAAAACTGCACGACCTTCGTGATGAACCGGCGATCACGCTGGATGGCGCGCGAATCACGCTCTCGGCCAATATCGAACAGGCCGCGGATGCGGAGCACGTGCGCGCCTGCGGCGCGGAGGGAGTGGGCCTGTTCCGCACGGAATATCTTTACCTGAACCGGGAGACGCTGCCGACGGAAGAGGAGCAGTATCAGGCATACCGTCAGGTGGCCGCGGCGTTGAAACCGAATCCGGTTGTCATCCGCACGCTCGATTTGGGCGGCGACAAATTCATCTCGCACCTTTGGATGCCTCAGGAATTGAACCCGTTCCTCGGCTGGCGCGCGATTCGCTTTTGCCTGCAGGAACGCGCCCTCTTTCGCGCTCAACTCCGCGCCATCCTGCGGGCGGCAGTCGAGGGCAACATCAAGATGATGTATCCGATGATTTCCGGCCTGGACGAGCTGAACCAGGCCAACGCGCTGGTTGAAGAATGCCGCCGGGAGCTGCGGACCGAAAGGATTCCCTTTGGTGAAGCCCTGGAAACCGGGGCCATGATCGAGATTCCTTCGGCGGTTTTGACGGCGGATTCGCTCGCTAAACGCGTGAAGTTTCTCAGCATCGGCACGAACGACCTGATTCAATATTCGCTGGCTGTGGACCGGCTGAACGAGAAAATAGCCCACCTGTACGAGCCGACGCATCCGGCTATTGTGAGGCTCATCAAAGCGACGGTCGAAGCGGCCCGTCGCAATGGCATCTGGGTCGGCGTCTGCGGCGAGATGGCCGGCGATCCCGCTCTGGTGCCGCTGTTGCTGGGGCTGGACGTCGATGAACTCAGCGCCGCTTTCTCCGTCGTGCCCCAGGTCAAGTTTCTGATTCGCCGCCTGAAACTGAGTGAGGCGCGACAACTGGCAGATTTCGCCTTGAATTGCGAAAGCGGCTCGGAAATCCTCGCCCGGTCACAGGCGTTGGCGCGACGGATTGCCCCCGGCCTGTTTGAAAACCAGGATTGAATCGCGCATGGAAGACCGGTGTCGCGCCTGCACCTGGGCCGATGAATTTGTGAAACAGAGTGCCTAGCAACCTATGAAAGTCGTTCTCCTGGCCGCTGGTTACGCCACTCGCCTTTACCCGTTGACCCTCGCGCAGCCCAAACCGCTTCTGACCGTCGCGGGCAAGCCGATGATTGAATATGTGCTGGACAACCTCGCGCCTGTCGGCGGCATCGAGCGCGTTTATGTCGTGACCAACGCGAAATTCGCCGGCCATTTCCAGAAATGGGCTGACGTCTATCGCGCCACGAAGTCGAATCTTGGCCTTACCATCGTCAACGACGGCTCGACGGACGATACGAACAAGCTCGGCGCCATCGGCGACCTGCATCTGGTCATTACGCGCGAGAAAGTGGACGACGACCTCGTCGT
>QHPA01000327.1 GCA_003218935.1 Verrucomicrobiota bacterium | reverse complement strand
CCGCGTATTTCGCGTGTTCCGCGGTTTGAACTGAATAGTCACGCCTCAGCACAGTGATTCGTACTTGATTCGTATGTCCTACCCAGCACTCAAAAGATTGTTCGACATTGTTTGGGCCAGCATTGGGCTGCTGCTGTTGCTCCCGGTGGGTCTCTTGATCGGCCTGTTGATCAAGCTCACTGGCGGAGGTCCCGTCTTCTACGGGCAAACGCGAGTCGGCCAGTTCGGGAAACCGTTTCGCATCTGGAAATTCCGGTCCATGATCGTCCATGCCGACCAGATGGGTCCGCCGTTGACGAAAGGGGAGGACGCGCGGATCACCTGGATTGGCCGATTCCTGCGCAAGACGAAGTTGGACGAACTGCCCCAGCTCTGGAACGTGTTGCTTGGCGATATGAGCTTCGTGGGGCCGCGTCCCGAAGTGCCGCGTTATGTGGATCGCTATACCCCGGCGCAGCGCGAGATTTTGCGGTTCAAGCCGGGCATCACGGACATGGCCACGATGCTTTTCCGCGATGAAGAAGCGCTCCTGCGCGGCACTGAAGACGTGGAAGGTTTCTATCTTCAATACTGCCTGCCGAAGAAGATCGAACTGAACCTGCAATATGCGCGACGCGCCGGTGTGTTCCAGGACATCTGGATCATCATCCAGACACTGTGCCCGTACTGGCTCGGCGTAATGATCATCTACGCCATCGCGCTGTCAGTCAGCTTTTTGATTTCCTACGAGTTGCGCTCCGACTTCCGTGCGACCCGCCCGGATTTGGAGGAGTTCCGCCGGTACCTGCCCTGGATCGTGTTGCCGCAACTGATGCTGTTGTTTTGGCGAGGACAGTTGCGCGGCTTGATCAGCTACTTCAGCATTCCCGAAATGAGGCGGACCGTGACCGCGCTCGCAATCGCTTTTGTTGTTCAACTTGGGCTGTGCAATTTTTCACAAGGCCGCCTGGCGCCAACACACAGCCTCCTGGTGATTGACTTTTTTCTCTCGTTCTTTGCGTTGTGCGCGGTGCGTATCTCCTTCCGGTTTCTGCGCGGATTTCGTCGGGAGCAGCACCGCTTCCCGGCAGGTGGTCGCTTTCTTCGACGACAATCCGCGCGCGTGGCACAAACGGCCGCACGACATCCCGGTGGTCGGGATGCCCGAATGCCTTCTCAACGCGGAATGGCAGTTGAACCTTGACGAGGTGATCGTGGCGCTGCCGGAAGAGCGCCCGGAGCGGCTTCAGGAAATCCGCGAAATGCTGACGCGTTTGCCGGTGAAAGTCACCTTCTTCACCGGCTGGCCGGTGCTACGACCGTTGGCGGGGAACGCAGCCGCCTCGGCTGTACCGGGTCGCGCCCTCGCCGACCGGAAACGAGCGCTGGGATTTTAGCCGGTCAGGGTAGGGCGCGTCACTCCGTGCGCGCCGCTCGGAGAACGGATTCGAGTCTGCGGCGCGCACGGAGTGACGCGCCCTACCTGACATACATCGAAACTTTGTCACGGTACTAACGAGTGTTCGGCGAGGCGCCGAACACAGCAGGCGGGGCGCCTGCGCTCCCCTGCCCTTTCCATCATGAAAAAGTTCCGTTTAGACCTGTCGCCGTCGAAGCGCTTTCTGGTGCTGCTCCTGTTGTATGGGTTGGAACTCGTCGCCAGCCTTTGGCTGGCCTATGAACTCCGCTTCGATTTCACGGTGGATGCCGCCTCCCGCCAGGAGAGATATTTCGTCCTGCTCTGGCTCGTTCCTTTGCAGTTGGTTTTCCTGGGACTGTTCCATCAACTGACACCGCTGCTCGGCTATTTCAGCACGCCGGACCTGGGGCGCGTGTTCCATGCGCTGACCATCAGTTCGATTATTGCGACCATCATCTGGGGCGTGTGGGGAACGGGATTCGCGCCGCCGCGAGGTGTGATTGCGTTGGATTTCGTGTTTTGCCTGGTGGGGATAACGGGTGTCCGCCTGGCGCTGCGCACCTTTCGAGAGTCGGTCACGGTCTCACCCAAAAAGAACGGCTGGCGAACGCGGCGCGTGGGCATCATCGGGGCAGGTGACGCAGGCGCGGTGCTCGCGCACGAGTTGTCCCTCAAACCCGGATATGGCCTGTCACCGGTCGCTTTCTTTGATGACGACAATCGCAAATGGCATTCGCGCGTGCACGACATTCCAGTGCTGGGGCCGCCGGAAAGATTGACGGACGCGAGCGCGAAACTGGATATTCAGGAAGCGATCATCGCCATGCCCTCGGCGCCCGCCAAGCGCATCGGAGAAATTGTCCGCCTTTTGCGCCAGGCGCGTTTGCCGTGCAAAACAATTCCTTCGTTGGATCAACTGGCACTCGGGCAGGTTCGCGTGAGCCAATTGCGCAACGTTGAAGTCCAGGACCTGCTGGGGCGCGAGCGGGTCGAATTGGAGACGGAAAACATCCGGCTGACTTTGCAGGATCGTGTGGTGCTGGTGAGCGGCGCCGGCGGCAGCATCGGGAGCGAGCTTTGCCGCCAGATCGCCACGTATCATCCCAAACATCTGCTCTTATTGGACCGATCCGAGCCTAACGTGTTCCAGATCGAGCAGGAGTTGATCGGCCTCGGGCACAGCCAGCGGATCATCCCATTGGTTGGTGACATCCTGGACAGCGCCCGGATGGAGGAAATCTTCTCGGATTTCCATCCGGACGTGGTTTTCCACGCGGCGGCCCACAAGCACGTGCCGATGATGGAGCATCAACCTGGCGAGGCCGTCAAAAACAACAGCCTGGGCACGGCCCAACTGGCCGACCTGGCTCTGGAGTTCGGCGTGGATCGCTTCATCCTGATTTCCACGGACAAGGCCATCAATCCGACCAGCGTCATGGGCGCGACCAAACGTCTGGCGGAGATGTATGTGCAGGCACTGTACGCGGCGCATCCCACGCGAACGAAGTTCATGGCCGTTCGCTTTGGCAACGTGCTAGGCTCCTCCGGCAGCGTGATCCCGCTGTTCCACAAGCAAATCGCCGAGGGGGGCCCGGTGAAAGTGACGCATCCGGAGATGACACGGTACTTCATGACCATTCCCGAAGCCTCCATGCTCGTCCTGCAGAGCGCGATGCAAGGGACCGGCGGGGAGATTTTCGTTCTGGACATGGGCAAGTCCGTCCGGATCGTGGACCTGGCGCGTCAGATGATTGAGCTGAGCGGGCTGAAGCCGGACGAGGATATCCAGATCGAATTCATCGGAGTTCGACCCGGTGAAAAGTTGTTCGAGGAAATAACTCACACGGGCGAGAACTTTGCGCCCACAACGCATTCCAAGATCTGCCGATTCATTTCCCGGCCAATGGACCTGCTCAAGGTCCGCAAAACATTAAACCAACTGCGCACTCACCTTCATCGCCTGGAGGCGGATGATCTCAAGGCCTTGTTGCAAGAGGCCGTCCCGGAGTATTCGCCTTATGTGATGACGCCCGAGCGAATTATTCCATTATCCCGTCAACTTGAGAATGCTCACCGCTGAATTGTTGCAATCCATTTATGAAAACCAAATCCATACGAAACATTCTCCTGGTCGTCCTCGTCCTCGCCATCAGTGGCGGCGGCTACGCCGGTTACCGGGGATACAAATCCATGCGGCAGGCCAAACTGATCAAGCAGACGCGCAAGTACCTCGCCAAGGCCGAACCGAAAAAGGCACTGCTCTGTTTGCAGCGCGCGCTGCGCTACAATCCCAGAGACATCGAAGCCTGCCGTCTGATGGCCGAATTGAGCGAAACTGGCCGGTCGCCCGCCGCTTTGGTTTGGCGCAGCCGGGTGATTGAGCTCAACCCGCGATCGGTGGACGACCGGCTCGCGCTGGCGCGGACCGCGCTGGCATTCCGCGACTACGCCTCCGCCACCAATGCCCTTGAGGGAGTTGACCCGGCCGGCAAAAAAACAGCTCCTTACCACAACATCGCCGGCACCGTTGCAGCCGCGGCCAACCAGCCTGCGCAGGCGGAGGCGCACTTCCTCGAAGGCGCCCGGCTTGAACCCCAAAACCTGGTCCTGCAATTGAACCTGTCTGTGGTCCGTCTCCAAGGAACGAATGATCAGGCTCTGGCCGAAGCCCGCAGCACGCTCCAGCGGATTTCCGCCAATCCGACCAACTCGGCGCTCCGCTGCGAGGCCTTGCGCGAGCTGGCCGTTGACTCGATCCGCCACAAACAATTCGAAGCGGCGCTGGCGTTGTCCGGGCAGTTGCTGCAGGAAACCAACTCCGTTTTCCGCGACCGGCTCTTGCGCGTGGATGTGCTGCGCGAGACGCAGAGCACGGATTACAAACCCGCGCTGGCCGATTTACAAAGCAAAGCGGGGACCAACACGGCGAACATCTTCGAGTTAGGCACGTGGCAGTTGGCGAAGATCGGCCCCTCAGACACGCTGGCCTGGCTGCGCAGTCTCCCAATGAGCGCGCAAACCAACCAACCGGCGGCGCTGCTGTTTGTCGATTGTTACTCGTCGTTGGGCGACTGGCGTGGATTGCAGGCTGATCTTGAACATCAGTATTGGGCTGAGTTGGAATTCATCCGGCACGCCTTTAAGTCGCTCGCGTTGCGCGGGCAGGGATTGAACAGCGCCGCCCAAGCGGAGTGGGAACTGGCCGTGAAAGTTGCCAATGGTCAGCAAGGCAGTCTGGTCATGCTGCTTCGTTTGGCCGCGCAATGGAACTGGCGGAGCGAGGGGGAGGAACTTCTCTGGACCATCGTCAACCAGTTCCCGAACGAGCAGTGGGCAGTCCAGGCGCTCAGCCAGGCGTTGTACTTCGGGGGGCGAACGCGGCCCTTGATGATGCTTTACAGCCAACAGGTGAAGAGGTCTCCTTCCGATCTCACCGCGAAAAACAACCTGGCCATGATAGCGCTCCTGCTCGACGCGAAAGAACTGAAACCGCACGACCTGGCGCGCGAAGTGTACGGAAAGGCCCCGACCAATTCATCGTATGCTTCCACCTACGCGTTCTCGTTGCAGTTGCAGGAAAAGAACGCCGAGGCGCTCAAGGTCATCGAACGGTTAACTCCGCAGGAACTCGAGACCCCCTCTCTCGCCGGTTACTACGGGTTGATTCTGAAGGCGACGGGTAACAGCGTAAAGGCCAAGGCTTATTTGGAAACGGCGTCCAAGGCTCAACTGCTGCCGGAGGAGCGAAAGCTCTTTGACAAAGCCAAGGCGGGTATTTGAGCGGATAACTGTGGCGGCGGATGTGGCGAGGTTATTAAGAAAAGAGCTGTTGAACCACAGATGAACGCGGATCAAAAAATGGATTCGCGAAAGAAGCCGGCCATTTGGCCG
>QHPA01000326.1 GCA_003218935.1 Verrucomicrobiota bacterium | reverse complement strand
TGCCTGCCCGCAGGCCGTTGTCAACGAGGGCGGGCGGTTGTTCAGAATTCTCGTTGACGGTCGGGTCTTCCGCATTAACATGTAACGCTTACTTGTTGTTTAACTTAATCTGGAGAAAAAGAGATTATGGCCGTCAAAGTTGCGATTAACGGATTTGGGCGGATAGGCCGGTTGGTCTTTCGCGCCATGGTGGAACAAGGTTTGGTCGGCAAAAATATTGGCGCCACCGGAGGCAAAGAAATCGAAGTGCTCGCCGTCGGCGATATTGTGCCGGCCGACAATCTGGCGTATCTGCTGAAGTATGACTCGACACAGGGCCGCTTCAACGGCACGGTCGGCTCGAAGAAATCCTCCCCCGACAAACCCGAAGACGACATCCTGATCGTCAATGGCGCTGAGATCAAAGTGGTCAGCGCGAAGACGCCGGCGGAACTGCCCTGGAAACAACTGGGAGTGGACGTGGTCATCGAATCTACGGGCTTGTTTACGGAGGCAGAAAAGGCCAAGGGCCATCTGGCTGCCGGCGCGAAGAAAGTCATTATTTCGGCACCGGCAAAAAACGAGGACATCACCATTGTGATGGGTGTGAATCACGAGAAATATGACCCAACCCGGCACCACATAATTTCCAACGCATCCTGCACGACGAACTGCCTCGCGCCGCTGGTGCACGTGTTGCTGAAGGAGGGTTTCGGAATTGAAGAAGGTTTGATGACGACCATCCATGCTTACACAGCGACGCAGAAGACCGTGGACGGGCCGAGCAAGAAGGATTGGAAGGGCGGTCGCGCGGCAGCGATCAATATCATTCCTTCGACGACCGGCGCGGCCAGGGCGGTCGGTCTGGTTTGTCCCGAAGTCAAAGGCAAGCTGACCGGCATGGCTTTCCGTGTGCCCACGCCGACTTCGTCCTGCGTGGACCTCACGGTTCGCACGGCCAAGGACACGAACTACGCGGAAATCTCGGCGGCGATGAAGAAAGCCAGCGAGACTTATCTCAAAGGCCTCCTCGAGTATACCGAAGACGAAGTTGTCAGCACGGATTTCATCCACTCCCAGGCGTCGTCAATTTTCGACCAGCGCGCCGGCCTCGAGCTGAACAAACGCTTCTTCAAGCTCGTGAGTTGGTACGACAACGAGTGGGGCTACAGCAACCGCGTGGCTGATTTGTTGAAATACATGATCAAAAAAGGTCTGTAATCCGACAGCCCAATGTTTCACGGACGGGCGCTGGACCAAACGGACCGCCGTTTTTCCGCGATGAGACCAACGACTTTGCTGCCTGACGTTAGCGACAGTGGAGACAGTGAAATGTCCTGCAAAGCGCCACGACCGCCAAACACTGTCTCAAAGGTGGTCAAAACGGATGCGGAAACCGGCCGGAAGGTGTGGCGAAAATGGGAGACCAAGGGTGCGCGCGACGCTGATCATTTGAATTTAGCGGCGAAAACAACACGGATGAGCGGAATTAGCGGGTTCTTGTTGCTTTGGCGCGAGAATTGCAGCTTGCCAGCGGGCGAGACTGAGGTTGGACTTGCAATTTGAAACGCAGCACGATAATCAATCATCATATATGCCTTCCTACACATATCTGGCGAGGGAAGCGGGATCCGGACGGGAAACTCGCAGCAGTATTGACGCTGCTTCGGAACAGGCCGCTGTTGCGGCGTTGCTGAATCGCAACCTCCTGGTCGTTTCCATTCAGGAAAAAATCGGCAAGAAAGGAAGAACCAGCGGCGGCAAAGTCGGGCTGGCGGACCTGGTCGTTTTCACCCGCCAGTTGGCGACGATGATCGATGCCGGGCTGGCCATGGTTCAATCCCTGCAGGCATTGGCGGAGCAGACGACGAACAAGGTGATGCGGGATGTCCTCCGTGACGTTTGCACGCGCGTGGAGGGCGGCGACAGCTTTTCGCAGGCGCTCATGAAACATCCCAAAGTGTTCATCAAACTTTATGTCAGCATGGTGGACGCGGGGGAAAGAGGCGGCCTGCTGGCCGAGGTGCTGGCACGGCTGGCGACCTATCTGGAAAGCACTGCCCGGTTGCGGAAAAAAGTGAAATCCGCCATGATGTACCCAACCGCGGTCACCGTGATCGCCATCGGAGTTACCATCTTTCTATTGGTCAAGGTCGTGCCGGTTTTCGGCGAAATTTACAGCGGGTTCGGCGCGAAGCTTCCAGGCCCCACGCAGTTTCTCATCACCATTAGCAACATCCTCAAGTCTTACATCCTGTTCATCCTGCCAGCGATGGGCCTGGCGGTGTACGGGTGGTTTTTCTACATCAAGACCAAGCCCGGCCGTGAGTTCTGGGACCGAACCAGAATCAAACTGCCGATCTTCGGGCCGATTGCGCATAAAATCTGCCTGGCGCGTTTCACCCGCACCCTCGCCTCGTTGATCCGCAGCGGCGTGCCGATTCTGGAGGTGCTCAACATCGTCGCGAATACTTGCGGCAATGTCGTCATGGAAAAAGCGGTCCGCGTGGCGGCTTCTGATATTGAGCGCGGCGAGGGTATTTCAACGGCCATCGGCAAGCACCCCATCTTCCCGTCCATGATTATCCGCATGATGACCGCCGGCGAACAAACCGGCAAAATTGACGCGATGCTCGAGCGGGTGGCAGACTTTCTTGACGAGGAAATCGAAACGACACTCTCCGGTTTGACTTCGCTCATTGAGCCGTTGTTGATCGTTTTCCTGGGCGTAGTCGTGGGCGGCATCGTCATCTGCATGTTTCTGCCCATCTTCAAGATGTCTGAAATCATCAATCCGCCCAGGAGATAGCGCTGCGTTCGGTCCCCAACCGGGGCGCGAATCTGACTTGCTCCGCATAGCCGCTTCGATTTAGCTTCTGGCTATGGCCAAAGTGTTGCTTGCCGATGACGAGGTGACCATGGTGCAGATGGTCACCGAACTGCTCCGCGCCGAAGGGCACGAGGTTGTGCCATTTACCAATGGCAACGCCGCCTCGGAGGCGATCGAGACAGTCGCTCCCGAGCTCGTCATCACCGACCTCTATCTCGATAAAACGAGAGCGCAGGGACTTGATATTCTCCACAAAGCCCGCGGGCTGAACCCGCCGGCGGTAGTCATTGTCATCACGGGGTTCGGTACGATCGAAACGGCCGTGGAGGCAATGAAAAAGGGCGCCTATGACTATCTGGAGAAACCGTTTAAACTGGACGAACTCAAACTCTGTATTCAACGGGCTCTTTCCTACAATACGGCCATTTCCGAAAACGTTTATCTCCGCAAGCAGCTCAAAAAGAAATACCAGTTCAGCCAGATCGTCGGGAGTTCTGCCAGAATGCACGAGGTGTTCAAAATGATTGAGCGCCTGGCGGACACCGACAGCACGATTCTTATTCTCGGCGAAAGCGGCACCGGCAAGGAGCTGGTCGCCAAGGCGCTTCATTTC
The DNA here is from genome assembly GCA_003218935.1 of Verrucomicrobiota bacterium. Lineage (GTDB taxonomy): Bacteria > Verrucomicrobiota > Verrucomicrobiia > Limisphaerales > AV2 > AV2. The sequence continues at coordinate 547 of QHPA01000326.1, read as the reverse complement.
AACAGTCGGCGCCAGTTTTCTCCATTTGTTCCCGTAAATTGCAGCGCGCTACCGGAGAATCTTCTGGAATCCGAGTTGTTCGGCCATCGCAAAGGAGCCTTCACCGGGGCCATCAATGACAAGAAAGGCCTTTTTCAAGAGGCCGATGGCGGCACGATTTTTCTGGATGAAGTCGGGTCCATGTCCGCGATGCTGCAGAGCAGACTCTTGCGCGTTCTCCAGGAACGCGAAGTCCGCCGCGTGGGCGACAACATCCCGGTTTACGTAAACGTCCGCGTTGTCGCGGCGAGCAACGAACCGCTCGAAAAAAGAATCAAGGACGGCACTTTCCGGGAAGACCTCTACTATCGGCTCAATGTTATTCCCATTCACCTCCCAGCCCTCCGCGAACGTCGTGACGATATTCCACTCCTGGTCAGCCATTTTCTCCGAGACAAGGTGCATGCTCGCACGGGAAAGCCTTTCCAGATAACCCGGCAGGCCATGGAAACTTTGTGCGCCCATAACTGGCCGGGTAACGTGCGCGAGTTGGAAAACGCCATCGAAC